>JAAOZZ010000045.1 GCA_012274175.1 Betaproteobacteria bacterium | reverse complement strand
GAAGAGGCCGAAGCCGCAGGTGCCCAGCGCCACCGCGAGCCATTGCAGCATCTCGAACCCGCCGCCCGCCGCAGCACCCCCGGCGATGTCCCCCGCGCCGAAGAAGGGCAGCGCCGGATTGAGCTGCGCGATGAGCCAGAGCACCACCAGCACGAGCCCCGTGTCGCCCCACGCGCCGGCGATGAGGGAGCGCTCGCGCACCTGCCCGAGCGGGCGGGTGAGCATCGCGTGGAACGGGGCGGCGAATGCCAGCGTTCCGACCAGGGCGCCGACGGTGTTGGCGAGCACGTCGTAGATCGTGGCCACCCGATAGGGGATGAAGAGCTGGCATGCCTCCATCGCGAAGCTGAGGCCCGCTCCCAGCAGCACGGCCTTCACGATGGCCCCACGCCGGTCGCCCCCGTCGGCAGGAAGGAAGGCGCGGCAGGCGAGCACGCCCAGCGGGATGTACGCCACGACGTTCAACGCCACGTCGAAGCCCACCACGTAGCGCGGGCGCAGGAAGAATGCGGCGATCGCTTCGCCCGAAGGCGGCCGCAGCGGCAGCAGCGGATACAGGCTCGCGTAGGCGATGAGCAGGACCCACACCGCGAGCGGCCCGCGGTAGCGGCGCGGGATCATTCGAGGCGCTTGAGGCCCTGGCGATAGAGCGCGGAGCGCTCGACGTAGTGCTCGGCGATCCAGGTGTTCATCGCGATCTCCTCGGGCGTGAGGGCGCGCACCACCTTGCCCGGCACGCCCAGCACGAGCGAGCCGTCGGGGATCGTCTTTCCCTCCGTCACCATGGCGCCCGCGCCCACCAGGCAGTTCTTCCCGATCGCCGCGCGGTTGAGGATGATCGCGCCGATGCCCACCAGCGAGTTCTCGCCGATGGTGCAGCCGTGGAGCATCACCAGGTGGCCCACGCTCACGTTGCGCGCGAGCGTGACCGGGACGCCGCCGTCGGTGTGGATCACGCTTCCGTCCTGGACGTTCACGTTCTCGCCCAGGGTGATCACGTCGTTGTCGCCGCGGATGGTCACGTTCCACCACACGCTCGCGTTGGCCTCCATCACCACGGAGCCGATCACGGCGGCGTTGTCCGCCACGAAGTACTCGCCCCGGAACGCGGGCCTGCGATCGCCCAGCTGGTAGATCAACGCCGCCTCCCGTGGGAAAAGGGGTCAGGTTACTGTATTTCGCTACATCTGCTTGAAGAGGTGGGAGTAGATGCGCGAGACGACGAGGGAATCGTCACGCCCGCGGATCTTCACCTGGGCCTGGCCGCGGAAGTCGCGGGTGACGGCGGCGATGGCGTTCACGTTGACCAGCGTCGAGCGGTGGATCTGCCAGAAGAGCGCGGGATCGAGGCCGTCGAGGAGCTCGCGGATCGGGGTCTTGATGAGCGCCTCGGCCTCGGCGGTCACCACGCGCGTGTACTTCTCGTCGGACTGGAAGAAGAGCACGTCGGCCACCGGGATCAGGCGCAGGTTCTGTCCCACGGCGGCCTTCACCCATTGCAGGCGCTCGCGCCGCGGCTCGAGCTGCGCGGACAGGCGCGCAAGCACGGCGTTCAGGTCCTCGGGCGGGGTCGCGAGCTTCGCCTTCAGGCGCTCGATCGTGACCGCGAGGCGCTCGTCGGTGAGCGGCTTCAGCAGGTAGTCGAGGGCTCCCGTCTCGAAGGCCTGGATCGCGTACTGGTCGTAGGCGGTGACGAAGACCACGTGGCAGCGGCCCGCGACGTGGCGCGCGACTTCCACGCCCGTCATCTCCGGCATCTGGATGTCGAGGAACATGAGGTCCGGCACCCGGTCCTCGAGCGCCTCGAGGGCGGCCGCGCCATCCGCCACGCAAGCGATGACCTCGAGCCCGGGCCAGAGCCGCGCGAGCTTGCCCTCGAGCTGGGTGCGCAGGATCGACTCGTCCTCGGCGACGATGGCGGTGGGCATGGGGCGATTCTACGGGGACTTGCGGCTGCGGCGCACGAGCCACCAGATCCCCAGCCCCAGCAGGATGAAGGGTGCGAGCGCGGGAAAGAGCGACACGAGGATCATGAGGGGAATGAAAAGCAGCAGCCCCACGAAGAGGAAGCCCAGCCCGTAGACCACCGCCAGCACGATCGCCAGGGCGAGCACCACCACGGCGAAGGCGGCGGCGATTCCCGCGGTGCCCAGCAGCGCGCCCGTGGCCCCCGTGACCGGCGCATCGCCCACCACCATCGGCACCATGCCGGTGGCCACGGCGACGATGCCGAGCCCGGCGAAGACGGCCGCGACCACCACCAGCACGACGAACGCGAACGACAGGCCCTTGCGCCACGCGCGCTCCGCGCCGCCCATCACTTCGAGCGTGCGCTGCGCCGCGGTGCGCTGGCCGGCCGGCTGCGCCGCCGCCTCGGACGGAGCCTTGGGCGCAACCGGGGAGACGAGCGCACGGGGCACTTCGATCGTGGCAACCACGCCATGGGGCTCCCGGGCCTCGAGGGTGAGCTTGCCCGACTCGCCGTAGAGCGCCGCAAGCCGCTCGCGGATGTTGGTGAGGCCCACGCCGCTGCCGAGCGCTTCTCCGAAACCGCGCCCGGTGTCGGCCACGGACACGCGAAGCCGCCCTTCGGCCTCGGACGCGGTGATCGTGACGTCCCCACCCTCGCGCTGCGGCTCGAGGCCGTGCTTGATCGCGTTCTCCACGAGCGAGGGCAGCATCAGGGGAGGAAACGGCGCCTCGAGGCGCTCCGGCGGCACCGCGAT
>JAAOZZ010000354.1 GCA_012274175.1 Betaproteobacteria bacterium | reverse complement strand
TTTCCCCGCCGCGAGAAGGATGGCGGAGTAGTCTTTGCGGCCTTCCATCAGGCGATGGAGGGAAAGGCGGATCTTCACGTCAGCCTCCTCTATCTGTTCGGCGATGAGGCCGTTCACCAGGATTTGCACCACCTGGAATGCCGTATCGGTCAGGGAAGTCACCGGTGCATCCCGGGGCCGGTAGGCGATATCGACCGCCACCACGCGCTCGCCGCCCAGCTCCCGCGCGACCTTGGCAGGGACGGGCTCGGTCAACGCTCCGTCCACGAGGAGCCGCCCGTTCCACCTGACGGGGGAGTTGAAGACCGGCAGGCAGGCCGAAGCGGCGACCGCCACCCCGGCATCGCCGCGGTCGATCACGACTCGCTTCCCCGTGGCGAGGTCCGATGCTACCGCCGCGAATCGGATCGGCCACTCCTCGATCGGCCGGCCATGGGTGAGCTTGCGGATGGTCTCTTCGAGGCCATCGTTGCGAAAGAGGCCGCGCTTGGTCCAGCTGAGCGTGGTGTCCTTCCAGAGGCTGAAGCGGGAGGCGGCGCTTTCGACCTCCCTGCTGTCGAGGCCCGCAGCCCACAGGGCGCCGACCATCGCACCCACGCTCGTCCCCACGATCAGGTGCGGGCGCAGCTTGTGTTCCTCGAAGGCGCGCATGACGCCGATCAGGGCATGGCCGTGGTAGGAACCGCTTCCGAGAGCCACGGCAATCCTCGGCATTCGCTTGCGCGCGATGGCTCGGGCAACGCCCTGCGCGGGAAGCGCCGGCAACGAACCGCCCGCCAGCACGGACCCCAGAAGCAACCCGGACCGCAGGATGGCGCTGCGACGCGCACGCCTCACGGGCGGTCGCCGGGAAGGCGGTCGACGGACTTCACGCTCGAGCGCAATGCATTCACGTTCATGGATCGGGAGCCTTTCATGCCCCTCTCAGATGCCGGCGTACCACTCGTAGCCGCGGTCTTCCCAGTAGCCGCCATGGCCCCCGCCGATGTGCGCGAAGCTGTCCACCAGCTCGACGGACATCACGTACTTTGCCATCTTGTAGCCCAGCTGGCGCTCGACGCGCAGGCGCACGGGCGCGCCATTCGCGATCGGCAGGGGCGCACCGTTGAGCGCGTAGGCGAGGATCGTCTGCGGGTGGTGCGCGTCGTCCATGTCGATGCTCTCATAGTACTTGCTGTCCTCGGTGCCCTCCATCGGGTCCGCGCAATGGAAGACCACGTAGCGCGCCCGCGGCAAGGCACGCGCCCGCGCGAGCACTTCGTGCAGCGGCACGCCGGTCCACTTCCCGATCGCGCTCCAGCCCTCGACGCAATCATGGCGCGTGATCTGGGTGCGGGCGGGCATTTGCCGCAGCTGCGCCAGGGTGAGCTTCAATGGCCGCTCCACCAGGCCGCCGACTTCCAGCACCCAATCCGCGAAGCCGCTGTCCGCCATCGCGAGGTAGCGGGCATCGTCGGGTACTTCCGTTCCGTTGCTGCGAAAGCCGGGCGAAAGGTCGGCTTCGGTGAATTCCTGTGCCATCGACTTGCGGGAGGTGACCAGGCGCTGCGCGCGTCGCGTGAGCGTCTCGGCCCGCTCGAGGATCGGGGGAAACCATCCGCTGCGTGACAGCCGGTCGCAACCAGCCAGCAGCAATGCGCCCGCGGCCCCCGCCACGCGCGCGAGGAAGCGGCGCCGTGGCCGCGAATCGCTCACGACGGCCCCTTGGGCGAAGGCAGTCGGTACCACCCGGTCACCATCGAGCGCAGGTTGTTCCAGGCGCCGGTGACAAGCACTTCGAAGACGTGCACGGCCACGAAAGCGGTGAGGACCATCGCCGCGGCGAAGTGCAGCGTGCGCACCGACTGGCGCCCGCCGAAGAAGTCGACCCAGCCCGGGACCACGGTATCGAGGGAGGGCGACATGCCGAGGCCCATCAATACCAGCAGGGGCAGCACGCCGAAGACGATCGCTAGATATGCGAGCTTTTGCAGGACGTTGTAGCGCGCGGCCGCCTCGCCGGCGGGATGGCGCAAGCGCAGGTGGTCGGCGATGGAACGGCCGATCGAGCGCAGGTCGGCGCGGCTGGGCCACAAGTCGCGCGAAAGGTGCCGGCTCGCGATCGAATATGCGACGTAGGCCGCGCCGTTCAGCACGAGCACCCACGCGAAGAAGAGGTGCCAGCGCCGGCCCATCGCGAGCCATTGCGCGCCGGGAAGGGTCATCCATCCGGGAAACGAGCCGGGCGCGAAGATCGGGCCCGCGCCCGTGTACGACGACCTGCCCCAGTAGAGCGCGGGATGGGCGTTGAAGATCTGCAGCCCGCTCATGAGCAGCACGACCACGGCGACCACGTTCACCCAATGCATCACTCGCACCGCGAGCGAATGCCGCTTGAGAATGTCGGGACGGGGCGACTCATCCCGCGAAGGTTTCATCGGATCTCCAGTGCAACAGGGCGCCGCGGATTGGATCGCGAACGGGCGAGCGAGTGCGCCGTCCTACGCGCGGCAGGATCCGCTCGCCTGGACCGGCGGGCATTTCGCCGAGCCGTACGAGCAGAAAACGCAGCAGTCCCCCGGCTTCGGACGCAGGAGCGCGTGGCAGCCGGCGCACTCGTAGAACCACGTGCATGCATCGGTGGGCATCGCCTCCCTGCGCGCGAACCCGCAATCCGGACAGGTGAGCACCGACTCGAGGACGACGACGTCCGCCGCTTCGCCCATCGGTACGGGCGGGGGAGAAGCCAGCGAGTTTTTCGCACCGAAAATCGCCATGGCCGAATACCGCAACAGTCGAGAGGGGATCAGCATAGAATGCGTACAATGGTACGGGTTCAAGGGGGTTCGGAATGCCCGGGGAGATCGGCATCGGAAGGCTGGCGAAGAGTGCCGGCGTGGGCGTGGAGACTATCCGCTTCTACCAGCGCGAGGGACTCATCGCCGTTCCGCCCAAGCCTCCGGGCGGCCAGCGGCGCTACGCGCCCGAGACCGCCCTTCGCATCGGATTCGTCAAGCAGGCCCAGCGCCTCGGCTTCTCGCTCGCGGAGGTGAAGAGCCTGCTCCTGCTGGAGGACGGCCAGAGCTGCCGCGAGACGCGCGCGCTCGCGCAGCGCAAGCTCGAGGCGATCAGGGCCCGTATCGCGGACCTCCAGCGCATGCGGCGCACGCTCGCAGGCTTGATCGCCGAATGCGAATCGGGCAAGCGGCCGCGCCGCTGCCCGATCATCGGGTCGCTGTCGCGGCAGGTTCCGCCGCGACTCGGCGCCTGAGCGCTGAACATTGTCCGGCACTATCGGCGCGCGACGATGTCGGCAGCCGATGGCTGCCTGCCGTTGCCACGGGGGGTCGTCATGCAAGGAAATCGTCCGAGCTGCGGGCGCCCGCCCGCCCAACACGGCGTTCGCAGGGCAATCGCCTTCGCGGCCCTGCTTTGGGGGGCCGGCTGCGCCGCGTATCATCCGCGGCCCCTCGATCCGCAGGCCTCCGCGGCGGCGTTCGAATCGCGAGGCCTGAACGACCCGGGCCTGCGCACGTTCATCGCCCGCAATGCTCCTTCCGGGCAGGGTTCGGAATCATGGGACCTCGCGAGGCTCACGCTGGCCGCGCTTTACTTCAGCCCCGAGCTGGACTCGGCGCGCGCCACGTGGCGAGCGAGCCAGGCGGCGCTGCTCACGGCCGCGCAGGTTCCCAATCCGTCCGTCCACCTTTCCATGGGCTTTGCGACGAATCCGCCGAGCGCAGACTCCCCGTTGACCGCTGAGGCGGGATTCGACGTACCGATCGAAACGGCCGGAAAGCGCGGCTACCGCGCTGCGCGCGCGCAGCGGCTCTCGGAGGCGGCGCGGTTGGATGTTCACGACCTTGCCTGGCACGTGAGAAGCCGCGTGAGGTTGCGCCTGCTCGACTGGTATGCCGCAACCATGCTTGCCGCGGCCGTAGAGAAGAAGGTGGCCTCCCAACAGGCGATCGAGGCAATGCTCGCGAAGCGCCTTGCGCTCGGTGCCGCGTCGCTGCCGGAGGAAGGTCAAGCACGGATCACGCTTGCGCGGGACCGCCTGGAGCTCGCCGACGCCCGCCGCCGGACCGAGGAAGCGAAGTCCCGGCTGGCCGCGGCGATCGGAGTGCCCGCGGCCGCCCTCGACGGCGTGACCGTGAGTTTCGACGGATTCCGCCGCACCCACGGTGACGTGGATCCCGGCAGGCTCCGCCGCGAGGCCCTCCTCCATCGGCCGGACCTCCATGCCGCGCTGCTCTTATATGCCGCGAGCGAAGCCGCGCTGCAGACCCAGATCGCGAATCAGTATCCCGACCTGCGTCTCGGTCCAGCGTATACCTTCGACATGGGCACCAACAAGTTCGCGCTCGGGGTGTCCGGGCTCACCCTGCCCGTGTTCAATCGCAACGAGGGGCCGATCGCCGAGGCCGAGGCCCATCGCGCCGAGGCGGCCGCGAAGTTCGAGGAGCTTCAGGCTGCGGTGATCGGCGAGGTGGACCGAGCGGTGCGAGCCGACGGGGCGGCACGCAGGCAGCTCCTGCTCGCGGATTCGCTCTACGCGGCCCGGCGCCTCCAGCTCGACAAGCTGCGGCGCACCTTCTCGGCAGGAGAGACCGATCGGCTCGCGGTCGAGCGCGCCGCGCGCTCCTTGCACGTGGCGGAAATTGCGCATGCCGATTCCGTGGTGGCAGCGCAGCAAGCCACGGGCCGGCTCGAAGACGCTCTCGAGCGCCCCCTTTCCAGCGAGCCCCTCGATGTCGGCGCGGAGCTCGAGCCCCGAGGAGCGCAGCCATGAGCACGGTACGCACCATGAGCCGCGCGATCTTCGTCGTGGCCGCCCTCGCCCTCTCCGTCGGCGCCGGTATCTGGCTCGGGCGCGGGCAAACGCGGGAGACCGCGGCAATCCCGAAAGCAACCCCCGGGGAAGGGCCCGGCATTGTCGTCATCGACCCGGACGCGCAGTCGCGAAGCGCCATCGCGATCGCGCCGCTCGAGTCCACGAGCTACCGGCCGGAGGTGATCGCGTACGGGATCGTGATGGACCTTCAGCCCCTGCTCGCATTGCGGGCGCGCCACGCCCGCGCGAGCGCCGAGGCCGGCATCGCCGAAGCCGCGGCCGGCGCCTCGCGCGACGAATACGAGCGCAACCGAGCCCTCTTCGCGGACGATCGGAACGTTTCCCTCAAGTCGCTGCAAGCGGCCGAGGCCGCGTATCGGGCCGACCAGGCCCGATCGGCAGCCGCCTCGGCAGCGCTACTCGAAGTGCGGGCCGAGGCGCGACGGGAATTCGGCGACATCGTGGAACGATGGGCGTTCGATACGGGCTCGAAGGAGATGGCGCGGCTGGATTCTCGGCAGGACTCCCTCGTGCGCGTCACATTGCCCGGCGCGACGAAGGTCGCGATTCCGGACCGGATCGAGGTCGAAACGACAGGCCATCCGGCGATATCCGCAACGCTCGTGTCTCCCTCGCCGCAGGTCGATCCGTCCGTGCAGGGCAGCTCCTACCTCTACCGGACGTCGGCGTCGCTGCCGACCGGGCTGCGGCTCGACGCACGAATTCCCGCCGCGCAGCGTGCGATGCAGGGCCTCCTCGTTCCCGATTCCGCCATCATCTGGTACGGCGACCGGTCGTGGGCCTTCGTGCAGGAGTCGCCGAACCGCTTCGTGCGGCGCATCGTGCGGGGCCTGCCTACTCCCGGGGGCGGCATCTTCGTGACGGAAGGCTTCAAGCCGGGAGAGCGAGTCGTCACACGCGGCGCGCAACTCCTGCATTCGGAGGAACTGCGGCCGAAGTCGCCGGAAAGCGCCGGGTGCAAGGATCCGGAATGCGACTGATCGCGTCGGCGCGGCTGCTAGGAGCACAGTGCTGACCGCCATCGTCCGCTTCGCCATTCGCTTTCGCGGCGTGGTCGTCGCGCTCGCATGTCTCCTGGCGGGCTACGGCGTCTATACCCTGTACAAATCCACGCTCGACGTCTTTCCCGAATTCGCCCCGGCCCTCGTCGCGATCCAGACGGAAGCGCCAGGCCTTTCGGCCGAGCAGGTCGAGGTGCTGGTGACGCAGCGCGTGGAAGACGCGCTGGGGGGAACCCTCGGCCTCGAGACCATGCGCTCGCGCTCGTTGCAGGGATTGTCGGTCGTGACCCTCGCCTTCAAGGATGGAACGGACGTCGAGCGCGCCCGGCAGCTCGCCGCCGAGCGCGTAGCCGGCCTGGGGCCGGAGCTGCCGCGCGGAGTGAAGCTGCCGGCGCTCCTGCCGCTCACCTCATCCACCAGCGTGGTCATGATCATCGGGCTCACCTCCAAGGGCCGGTCGCTCATGGATGTGCGCACGCTGGCCGAGGCGCTCGTGCGGCCGCGGCTGCTGAGCGTCCCGGGCGTGGCCGACGTCGTGATCTTCGGCGGCGAGCGAAAGCAGCTCCAGGTGCAGGTCGACCCCGCCCGCCTGCTCCGGCACGGGCTCGCGCTGCGCGACGTGCTCGATGCCGCCCGCCGGTCGACCGGCGTGCGCGGCGCCGGCTTCATCGAGAACGACAACCAGCGCATCGTGATCGAGACGCAAGGACAACTGCTCACGCCGGAGGAGATCGCGAACGTGGTGGTGGCCTACCACGGTGGAATCGGCGTGCGGCTGGGAGACGTGGCGAGCGTGAAGATCGCACCCGCCCCCGCCGTCGGCGACGCATCCATCATGGGCGAGCGCGGCGTGATGCTCATGATCGACAGCCAGTACCGCGCCGACAGCATGGCGGTCACGCAGGCCGCCGAGCGCGTCCTGGAGGGCCTGGGGCCCGCGCTCGCCGCGGAGAAGCTGACCCTGCATGGGAACATCTTCCGTTCCGCGGGCTTCATCGACACGGCGGTCGGCCGGCTTCGTTCCGCGCTGCTGATCGGCGGCGTGCTCGTGGT
>JAAOZZ010000044.1 GCA_012274175.1 Betaproteobacteria bacterium | reverse complement strand
TGCGCTGCAGGTGGCCGACCGCGCCCTGCTCCTCGCCCAGGGCCGGGTCCTCGCCCAGGGAACGGCGGAGAATGTGCTCGACGCGCCGAACCTGTCGCGGCTCTATGGCGTGAGCGTCCACGTGACCGACGTGGACACCCCATCGGGACGGCGGCGGATCTGCGTTCCGGCGGCCGCGTGAGCACCTGTCATCCCGTGGGACTGCGCGGGCGTTTCATCGCAATGTCCGCAAGACAACGGAGACCCCACCCATGAAGGCGCGAGGCGGCAAGGCGGCGGCAAAGAAGACCGGCGGCGGTGCGCTCGCGGCCGAAGGCGGGGAGCTCCTGCGCTTCGCCATGCGCCGGCGCCGTGCCCGCGCGCAGGACCTGGGCCTTGCTCCCGGCGAGTTCGCGATACTCAAGCGCCTCTCGACGCCGGAAAAGGTCCAGGCCTTCCTCAATGCAGTCCCCATCAATCACGAGATCGGGGGCGAGACGGTGCTGTCGGTACGCGAAGTGCTCCGCCAGCGCAGGGCCCATTGCATCGAGGGCGCGATGTTGGCGGCGGCGGCACTCTGGGTGCACGGGGATCCGCCCCTCGTGATGCACCTCGATTGCCACGAGAGCGACTATCCGCACGTGATCGCGCTCTTCCGGCGCCACGGCGCGTGGGGCGCCATTTCAAAGACCAACGGAGCGCCGCTGCGCTACCGCGATCCCATCTACCGCACGTTGCGCGAGCTCGCACTTTCCTATTTCCACGAGTACTCGAACCGGCGCGGGCACAAGACCTTGCGCAGCTACTCGGTTCCCTTCGACCTGCGCCGCCTCGACCCGGTGCTGTGGGCGACCTCGGCCGAATCGTGCTGGAAGACCCACGATCTCCTCACGGATCTGCGCCACTACCCGCTCGTCTCCCGCCGCCAGGTGCGCCTGCTCACCAAGCGCGACCCCTTCGAGCGCAAGGCCTCGAAGCTGGTGGAGTATCCAAAGCCCGACAACCCCTAGGCCTTACGCCGGCTCCTCGCTCCAGCGCAGGCCGGGGCCGAGCTCGGGGAGCGCGCGCGGGGCGGGCGGATCGGCGACGAGCTCCGCGAGGCGGCAATGCCACCAGCCCACGTCGTGCCACGCCCCCGCCTTGAATCCCACGCCGCGATACACGCCGATGGGCACGAAGCCCACGGATTCGTGCAGCGCGACGCTCGCGGCGTTCGGCAGCGCGATCCCCGCGTAGGCGTTGAAGAATCCCTGGGCGCGCAGGATCCGCTGCAGCGCCCCGTAGAGCCGTCCGCCGATGCCGCGCCGCCGGAAGTCGGCGTGCACGTAGCACGAGACATCCACCGACCACTGGTACGCCAGGCGATCGCGATGCCGGCTCGCGTACGCATAGCCCGCCACGCGTCCCGCCTCCTCCCACACCAGCCACGGGTGGCTCGCGAGGGTCTTCGCGATGCGCGCGCCCAACTCCGCTTCGGTCGGGACCTCGAGCTCGAACGAGATCGGCGTGTCGCGCACCACCGGCGCGTAGATGGCGTGCACTCCCGGCGCATCTTCGAGGCGCGCGAGCCGGATCGGTGATGGGGCGTCGGTCACGGCCGGTCGTGGCGCATCACCAGTTCCGTGCGCCCTGCCTCGGCCTTGGCCACCTTCCAGGGCAGGAACCCCGCCTTTGCGAAAGCGCGGATGCATGCGGCATGCCCTTCCTCGGGACCGGCCACGCACGACGGCACGCGCGGGTCGGCGAACACCACCTCCTGCACGAAGGCGCGGATCATGCGGGTGCCGAGGCCGCGATTCGTGAGCCACGCTTCGCCGATCAGCAGGTCCATGCCCGCCGTTCCCGGCTCGGCGCCGAGCTCGGCCGCGTATTCGGGAAAGAGATCCACGGGATACGCCTGGACGTAGCCCACCGCTTCCCCGTCGCGAGTCGCGATGAAGGCGCTCACGGGATGGTCCGGCTGCGTGCGGCCTCCATACCTCGCCACCACTTCCGCGAAGGACGAAGGCGCCTTCCCGTACCACTTCGCCACGTGGGGCCGGGAGAGCCAGGTGAAGAGCGTGGGCAGGTCGTCCTCCGCGAGGCGGCGGAACGCGAGGTCCTCGCTCAACCGGCGCTCCTCGCGCGGCTCAGCGGCAGGCGACGTGCACCGTGGGTGACACGTGCCGCTCGTGGATGTCGCCGGAATCGAGGTAGATGGTTGCCGTCGCGTCGCGCTCTTCTCCCCGGCGGCCGAAGCGCCAGTTCTCCCGCACCAGCATGGAACGCTCGCCCGGGGAGACGCGCACCCGGTGCACGGGGCCCTTGGAGCCGTCGCTGCGCTCCCAGTAGTAGTGGAAGACGAACCCGCGGCGGTGGGGCTCGAAGCGGATGGTGGCGCTGTAGACGATGGAGACGGGACAGCGCTTGCCCACGTATTCGCTCCGGTTGGCCGCCACGTGCACGGGACCGAAGCGGCCCTCGGCGAGCGCCGGGATGCTCGAGCCCAGCAGGACGGCGGCGGCGAGCGCGCAGGACGGCAGGTACCTGGACATATTCTCTCTCCTGGATGGTCGGAGGCGACGGCAGACCCTAATACCACGGGGCCGGCGCGTCAAACTTCGGCACGCCGGCGGCCTCTCAGCGCGCCCGGGGCTTGCGTATGTTCGGATTGTCCCGGTCGAGCTCCGCCTGGACCTGGTCGCGGCTGCGCTCGTAGACGAGCTCCCGGCCCATCACGCTGCCCGCGTAGGCGAGGCCGTTGCGGGTCGGCGACAACTCGCACTTCACGCTGTGCACGCCTTCGCCCAGGACGATGCTGATCCCGCTCGCGCGCTTGTCGAGGACCACCACCTCCATGGTCTGCCCGTTCTCCATGCGCACCTTGATCTTCTCGCTCATCATCGCCCGGCCCTCCCTCGGTTTGCGGCCTGCCTGAAGAACGCGTAGAGGCCGTCCTCGCCCATGTGGCGGGCGTCGGCGATCTCCCCTTCGCGCGTTGCGTAGAGCACGCGGTTGCCCGCGGAAACGACGGCCACCGCGGGAATTCCTTTCCGGACCGGCACGTCGTAGCGCCTGGCCACGTCGAGGTTGCGGTCGAACCGGCCCACGTCGACCTTCACGACCCGGAAGTCGCGATCGATCAGCGCGGCGCTCCTGCCGCTCTTCATCGCGAGGTCCAGCACCCGGCAATCGGGACACCAGTTCGCGCCGAAGACCACCAGCACGGGAACGTGCGCCTTGCCGGCCTCGGCGAGGGCGGCGCGAATTTCGGCCTTCGCGTCGGCGGACTCGTCGTAGGGCGGCGGTCCGGCCGCGTACGCGCCGGCGGCGAAGAGCACCACTGCCGCCAGCATGAAGCGGTTCGTCCTCACGCCGCCACCGCCGCCGGTACCGCTCGAAACGTCGCCTCGAAGACGACGCGGTCCGCTTCCGGCAGCGCCGAACCCAGCGCCTTCGCCTTCCCGTAGTGGGATTCGTGCAGGCCGCGATCGCCGCACGCCGCGGCGGCGTTCGCGAGCACCGCGTGGGCGAACGCGATTTCCCAGGCGGGACTCTCGTGGGACATCACGTATTCGTACGCGTGCCGCGCGTAGGCGAGGGCCGCCTTCCCGTCGCCCAGCAGCGCGCAGACGTGTCCGAGGAGCATCGCGGCGCGCACGTTGTGAAGCTCACCGCCCACCTTCGACCAGTGCAGGGCGGCGGCATGGGCGCATTGCAGCATCTGCGCGTCGTCCTGGGGCGAGCGCGTGCGCGATTCGGCCAGGCGCCACGCCCGGTTGTTGCAGTCGACGGCGAACCAGCGATGCCACTTGGCGAGCTCCTCGGGCGAAACGGCGTCATGCATCGATCGGCTCCCTGTCCTCGGCGGCGGTCGCCTCGGCGGCGGTCGCCTCGTCGGCGGCTATGCGCCATTCTCCTTCAATAGCGCCATCGTCACCACGTCCTCGTATTGTCCGTCGATGCGGATGGCCTTGCGACGCACGCCCTCGATCGCGAAGCCCAGGTTGCGGTACAGGGCGATCGCGGTCAGGTTGTCCTCGCGCACTCCCAGCTCGATGCGCGTGAAATCGCGGGCCCACGCGGCATCGATGACGGTCGTCATGAGCCGCCGGCCGACGCCCTGGCCCCGATGCTCCGGAACGACCGCGATCCCGAGGATTCCGCAATGCCGCGACGCTTCTCGCGGATTGCGCACGACGTCGCACCATCCGATCACGCGCTCGCCGCTCACGGCGACGTATTGCGGGTTGCGGTCCCGGATGTTGCCCAGGATGAATTCCCGCGTCTTCTCGAGGGATGGCGCCTCGAGGTACAGGAGGTACTTGCGCTCGCGGGCGACCCGGTCGAGGGCGGCATGGAATCCGTCGATGTGCTCCTGCGCGATGGGAAGGATGGCGTAGTCCACTCGACCCCCGGTACCTGCGCGAGGCCTAGGCGTAGACGATCGCGCCGGCGATCACGGCGATGTCCAGGCCGATCCATCCCACGCAGGGCAGGTAGATGTTCCTGTCGCGCTTCTCGATCCCGTACCAGAGCCAGAGCAGCGCGGAGAGGAGATAGGCGCCCCACGACGCCACGGAGACGCCCGCGGCGCGATGGCCGATCCAGATGGTGAGCACCTGGGGGATCGTCATCAGCATGGTGAAGACGGACATGGCGCCCAGCACGCGATGCAGGAGCTTGTTGGAGAGTGCGGCATGCGCCGCGGGTGTCACGGGGTTCGGGGCCATGTTCGTGTGTCCGCGAGGACGCCCGGGGGGCGTTCGATCCACGAACTCTGCACGAAACGCGGCGCGGGCGGCAAGGCCGTCGAAAACGCGGCGGCCGGCCTGGTCGAAGGCCGGCCGCCGGGAACCGCGTGAAGCTCAGTCCTGCAGGAGCGGCTGGAAGAACGCCTCGCCGAAATCGATCGCCTCGGCCAGGGTGAACACGTCGATCGACGCCGGTTCCTTGGCCTGCCACTTGGCCGCGGTCATCGCGTCCTTGAAGAAGACCATCTGGCGGCACAGGCTGTGGGCGGCCGCGCCCGACAGGCGCTGCCAGCGCACCCCGACCCGCAGCTCGCGCGCGCCCGGCGTGCTCTTCAGCACTTCCTTGCGGCGCTGCTGGATGTGGACCGGCTCTCCCGTCACGTGGCAGACGGAATCGATCTCGACTTCGGTATGGAACACGGCACCCACCGCGAGCGCGTCGATCGCGCACATCGCGTGGATGGTATGGCCGTTGACCTTCACCTTGTGGGGGGTCTTCTCCATCGTGACCGGATAGGCGCCGAGCACCTCTCCACCCATCCCATCGAGGACCACCTGCTTCTTGGTCTGGACATCGGTGACATTCAGCGGGCCGCGCACGATGAGGTCGTAGGCGCCGAGGAGGGCGACGGCGTCGCGGCCGGCATCGGCACCGCCGGCGACCTTCGCGATCTCTTCCTCGTTCAGCGGACGGCCCTGCTCGACCAGCGAGCGCAGGATCGCGCGGTGCACTTCGCGGTTCTTCGGCGTGAGGGAATCCTGGCGCTCCTTGAGCGGCAGGAGGTCATGGAGTCGTTGCAGCGCTTGCGCGAGCTTCTGGATTTGTACTTCCTGGATGACGGCGGACATTCGAATATACCTCGGTGTGGGTTCACGGCAGAAAGACTCCGTTCCATCGTGGACCGCGCGGGCGAGGCTCGATTGACCACCGTCAATGGGGGCTCCGAAAAAAGAAAAACGGCGCCGAACCTGGCGCCGTTCTTGCGATCGGAATTCGCGCGCCGCCGATCTCAGCGTCCCGAATATTCCTGGAAGCGCCCGCCCCCGATACCGCGGCAGCGGGAGAAGTCCAGGTCGTCCTGGCGCTCGCCCGGGCGCACGCCTTCGAAGTGGCCGGCGTGCGGGTTCCAGCACTCGTACTGGTTCGCGCGCCCGTCGTGGGTTTGCGTCCAGCGTTGCTCGCGCCCGCGGCGATCGTCGGGGCCGTCGTTGTTATCGCGATAGACCTCGTGGGCGTGGTCGCGGTCGCCCCACTGCGGGTCGTAGGGATAGTTGCGGTCCGGGTACGCCTGGGCGAACGCGGTGCCGGCAAGCGCGACGGCGACCGTGCCCAGGGCGATGGCGATGGTTCTCATGGTGAATCCTCCGGTGGAATGCCTTCGTCGAAGGCCGACTCCCTTATGACAGGAAGCGCTCGAAGGCGGTTCGGCGGCCGCGTAGGCCGGAAGACGCAGGAATCGTGGAACGTTTCGAATAGGCGGTCGCGAACCGCCTCTACGGATGGGCGCCTACCTGCATGGGCGGACACCTCGCGGTTCCGTACGTGCAGAAGACGCAGCAGTGGCCCGGAGCGGGACGCAGCATCCTGCGGCAGTGGCGGCATTCATAGAACGACACGCAGGCATCCGTGGGCATCCGCTCCTCGGTCCTGTCCCCGCACTCGGGACAGGTGATGACGGAGGTCAGTACCGGTTCCACGGCCGCGGACCGGATTCAGAGCACGCCATATTCCAGTTGCCTCCATACGATGAGCATCATCGCCGCGAATGCCGACAGCGCCGAGGCGAGAAAGGCGACATCCCGCCA
This sequence comes from Betaproteobacteria bacterium, assembly GCA_012274175.1. GTDB lineage: Bacteria > Pseudomonadota > Gammaproteobacteria > Burkholderiales > Usitatibacteraceae > Usitatibacter. Next base: position 4,590 of record JAAOZZ010000044.1, on the reverse strand, counting down.
CCCGTTGAGCTGGTAGTAGTAACGCGGTACCAGCCTGGCGAGCGTGAAGAGCGATGCGCCCACGCCCAGGCACACCCAGAAGGCTCCGGAGATGAACGCGCCGGCCCCGCCCAGGGGATCGGCGTATCCGGCGTTGAACATGAAGACGAACGCCCTTCCCGTGACCAGCGCGACCATCCCCGCCAGGACGAATCCTGCCACCGCGAGCACCGCCACGATCACGGCGACGCTACGCATGCGACCGCCGCCGCACTTTGGTGGCTCCTCCTGCCAGGTTCATCGAACATCGGCGACGACCGCCCGGCCGCCGCGCCGTTCAAGCTCGACGGTCAGGGTCGCGCCGGCGGGCTTGTCCAATATATACGTTCGAGGAGTATCGACGAAGCGCGCGTGGTAGGTCGTGCTGTGGCTCGATACGGTTTGCCCCGAGGCGTCCTTGCACCATACGATCAGCGCTCCGACCTTGTCGAACTGCACGGTGTACGGCCCGGCACATTCGCCCGCTTTCGACGGCGTGCGGTGCAGGACGCTGTAGCGATCTCCGGGCGCGCTTCCCAGGCGGTCCGCACCGGCCTCGATGTCGTAGGCAAGTCGCGTGGCGGCATCGGTGGCGATATCGCAACCTGCCGCCATGGCGGCGAACGCGAGCAGCAGCAGCCATCGCGATCCATGCTCCTTCATGTCAGGTCGGCGCAACCATTTTCACGAAGGACTCCCGGGACGCGTCACCGAACGTCGGCCGCGCTGAAGTGGGGATTTTCGATGATCCCGAAGCGATTGCCGAACGGGTCCTTCACGGCGGCCACCTTGATCCCGCCGCCCACCTCGGTGAGCGGCTCGAGCTCCGTGGCGCCGAGGCCGATCAATCGCTCGAGCTCGGCCTTGGCGTCCGTCACGCCCCAGAGCGGTTGCGGCCCGGTGGTGCCCGGCGTTGCGTCGGGAAGCAGGCCCAGCTCGAAGCCGCCGACATTGAACCCGACGTAGTATGGCTCGTCGAAATACGGCTTCACCCCGGCGACCCGCTCGTACCATTCCTTCGCACGCGGCAGGTCGGTGACGGGATAGATTGCGGTGCGTAGGCCAAGAATCATGGTGCCTCCCTCCCTAGGTTTCCCGGGTCCAGCCACCATGCCCCTGTGAGGTGTCGGCGGTCAACGAGAAATGATCGCCGCACACCGTGCAGCGGAACCGGTACTGCACGATGTCGGGAAGCGCGCCGCTCACGAGGACGGATTCCATGGCGTCTGCCTCCGCAGTGCCGGGCAGCACGCCGTCTCCCACGCGGCTGAGGACTCCGCGGTCCATCTCCACGGCCGCCAGGCGCAGCGTGTGAATGAGATCGTCGGGCGACCGGAAGGTGTGGGTGGAAAGCTCGCGGCACTCTTCGCAGGGCATCGGGGCGGCCTACTCGCCAATGCGCAGCGACATGAACACGCTGTGGGGATCCGCCCGGTAGCTTCCGAACGGCCCGCATTGCGTGAAGCCGAAGCTCCCGTACAGCGCTTGCGCGGGCACGAACGCCGGATTCGAACCGGTCTCGAGGCTGAGGGTCTCATACCCGCGCCGCCTCGCGACTTCGATGATATGGGCCAGGATCGCACGGCCCGCGCCCCTGCGGCGCAGCGCCTTGGGCGTGCGCATGGACTTCACCTCGCCGTGCGTGGCGGAAAGCTCCTTCAGCGCGCCGCAGCCCAGCAGGACCTCGCTATCCCAAACGGTCCAGAACGTGATGTCGGGCGCGCGAAGCTTCGCCACGTCCAGCGCGAAGACGTTCTCGGGCGGAGAAAGCTCGAACATATTGGCCAGGTGCTCGTTCAGGAGGGCAAGCACCTGGGGGCGCGACAAGTCGTCTATCTCGATCCGCATGAAACCATGCCCCCCAAGAGCGCCGTGCCGATGCCCCTGCCGCGGAATTCCGGGCGAACCTCGAGCGCGGATATGTAGGCGCAAGCGACTCGGTCGCTCAGTGCCGCGACATAACCGCACACGATGGACGAGGCCGTTTCCCGTGCCAGGATCACTTCGCTGCTCTGTTTCAACATGGTGAGCAGCGTGCCCTCGAGCGGTACGAAGTCCCAATGCGCCAGGAAGCCGTCGAGATCGCCTGGGTCGAGGCGCGCCAGGGAGCTTGAATACTCGATCACGGCTCGTGGACCTCTAACGTTTCGGGAACCGAGTTGTCAGGTTGCACGCTGCCGCTTGCGAAGATCGCGCTCATTCCGGACCTGGGAAAGCACGTCCGCCGGTTCGATTCCCCTGATGGCTTCGATTTCTCCCATCCTCTGCGCGTTGATCCGGTACAGGGATCCCGATGTCGTGCGCGTCAGGAGCCCCGAATCCACCAGCATTCGCCGCAGGGTGACGTGGTCGATTCCGAACGGCTCGGAGATCGTCTCCAGCCACGCTTGAAGCAACTCGTTCACTTCGCTTTCGCGCCAGCTCCTGTGCGCATCCATTTGCGATGCGGCCAAGGCCACCAGGAGGTCCTGGTCGGCCGGGCGCTTGGGCACCGCGGTCAGGCGTCCATTGGCCAATAGCCGCTTCAGGGTCCGGCGCGCCATGGCGCGAGGATTGGTCATCGCGTCGTCATTCGCCACATGTCCATTCATACGAATTGACCCCCCTTCGATTTGCCGCACCCCTCGGCCGCTCTAGAAGAATGCCCGCAGGAACGCGGCCGCTTCATCCGAGATGCCCACGATCTTGTTCGTCGCCTGGCGATAGAATTTGAAGTTGAGCTCGGTCTCGGGACGGCCGTCGTTCCAGTCCGAGAACCCTTTGAGCTCGCTGCGTCCCAGGCGACGCTTCGCGAGCGCGGTGCGCCTGATGGCGATGCTGACGCGCGGCGTTTGCCGCGTGAACGCCTCTGCCCGCGGCTCGCCAACCTCGGCCTTGATCGCGAACATTTCGCTTCTCTACTCGCCCAGGAAACGTCCGCGACTACTTCTTCACCAGCTCCACGCGCCGGTTCTTCGCGCGGCCCTCTTCGCTGCGGTTGTCGGCGACCGGCCGCTCCTGCCCGAATCCCGCGGCCGAGAGGCGCTTCGCGTCGATTCCACCCGCGATGATGGCGGCCATCACGCTGCGCGCGCGTTTCTCCGACAGCGCCTTGTTGGCGGCGGGCTGCCCGACGTTGTCGGTGTGGCCCTCGATGGCGATCTTCAGGGAAGGCGCGGACTTGAGCATCTTCACGATCTCCGCGACCGTCGCCGTGCCGTCGGCCTTGAGGTCGGCCTTGCCGGTGTCGAAGTTGATGTAGAGCGCGATGAAGCCCGCCTTGTTGAGCTCGTCGAGCAGCTTGTTCGCGCTCACCACTTGCTGCATCGCAGCCACCTCGACCACCTGCAGCTTGTAGCTCTGGGTGGGGGCGCTGAAGATGCCGGGCTCGACGCGCACCCAGACCTCCTTGCCGCCGGTAGCAACGTGTAGCGTGGTCTCGCCGCCGTCGCCCTCCTTCGGCAGGCGCTCGTACACCACCTCCCCGCCGATCGCCTTCACCGCATTCTGGTAATTGCGCAGGACCTGCAGCGCGCTCGGCTGCCGCTCGGCATTCTTGTGGAAATAGACCAGCGTCGTGGCGTCGCCCTCGATCGTCTTCTTCACGGGCTCGCCCGCATTCGTGCCGACCACGAACTCGACCGCGTTGTAGTTCTTCTGGTACTCGGTGATGAACGAGTCCGGGTAGCGGGTGAGCAGCGGGTGGTCTTTCGACCCGGCGATGTCTTCCTGGCCGAGGGCCGCGGCGGACCATCCGATCGCCGCGACGAGGATGGCAAAGCGTACGAAAAGTCCTGATCGCATCATTTCTCTCCCCATGGTCGCTTCCCGATTGCCTCACCGGCCCCGTCATGCCGGACACATGGTACTCGACGCAGCGCGTCGCCAGCTATCATGATTTCGCCTTCTTTGAGGTTTTCGACTTGCCCGAGCGGTTGAGGGCGACCGCCTGGCGAATGAGGGCCTTGAAGGCGGACACGCCCACTTCCTCCCCTTCGTGGATGTCGATCGCGCGTCGCACGTTGCCGTCGAGGCTCGAATTGAAGAGACGGGCCGGATCCTTCAGGGACGCGCCCTTGGCGAAGGTGAGTTTCACGACACTCTTGTAGGACTCGCCCGTGCAGATGATGCCGTCGTGCGACCAGACCGGAGTGCCCATCCACTTCCACTCCTCGATGACGTCAGGGTCTGCTTCCTGGATGAGCTTGCGCATCCTGCCGAGTGTTTCCCCGCGCCAATCCCCGAGCTCGGCGATCCTTTCCGAGATGAGCTTCGATGCCGGCTGGTCCTGGCTCGCGCCCGACTTTTTCATGTTCCCATCCTGGAAGTTTCAGAAATGTTCACGACGATGCCCCATGGCGGTCGAGTGCCTTAGGAGAGCGCATTGATCGTGACGTAATACCCGTCCGGATCCCGGAGCGAAAACTCCTTCGTTCCGGTGCTAGGGTTCACGTGGGGCTCCTCCTCGAGGCGAGCGACGAGAGCGCGCGCCCTCGGCAGCGCCGTGTCGAGATCATCGACGCGGAAGAACAAGAGGAGGCCGTTGCCAGGTTGCGCGTGATCGGGGCTCATCAGGGAGGGATGATCATGGGC
>JAAOZZ010000353.1 GCA_012274175.1 Betaproteobacteria bacterium | reverse complement strand
GACCATGACGGTGAGCACCATCTTGAGCTGACCCCAGCGCACGAACGGCGCGCCGCCCTCCGCGGCCCCGAGCTTGAGGGCCGAGAGCATCGTCACCACCGCCGAGATCACGATGAAGAGACCCACGTAGAACGGAAAGTACCCGGCCTGCGGCCCGTCGCTGCCCCAGCGGGCGCCGATGCGCCAGCTGTCCCACATGACAACGGAGCCGAACACGATGAAGAGCGCCGCGACGCCGACTTCCCAGGCGCGCACCGAGCCCACCGCCCGCTCCAGACGATCCTCCTGCATGGGATCCCCTCGACCGTTCATGAAGAAAAAAGGGCCCCGTTGCGGGGCCCTTGCGGCTACGTCACTTCTTGGCCATGAATCCGGCCGCCTTCATGAGCTCCTCGTGCTGCTTCTCGGCGTTCGCCACCCAGTCGGCGTACTCCTTGCCGGTCATGTGGCTCTGGTTGAACGCCCCGTCCTGCATGAACTTCTTCCACTCGGGGGTCGCGCGCACCTTGTCGAGCAGGTCGACGTAGTACTTGACCATGTCGGGGGTCGCGCCGCCGGGCATGAAGATGCCGCGCAGCATCAGGTACTCGACGTCGAGTCCCTGCTCCTTGCACGTCGGGATGTCGTTCCAGGACATGTCCTTCGTGACCTTGTCCTTGTACGGCATGCGCTGCCCGTCGAACACGCACAGCGGGCGCAGGTTGCCGGCCCGCCACTGGGCCACGGCCTCGATCGGGTTGTTCACGCTGGAGTCGATATGCTTGCCCACGAGCTGGGTGGCCACCGCCCCGCCGCCCTTGAACGGGATGTAGATGAACTTGACGCCCGTCTGCTTCTCGATGTTGACCGTGACGATCTGGTCCTCCTGCTTGGACCCGGTCCCGCCCATCTTGAACTTGTTGGGGCCCGCGGCCTTGATCGCGGCGATGTAGTCGCCCGCCTTCTTGTAGGGCGTGTCGGAGTTGACCCAGAGCACGAACTCGTCGAGGGCCATCATCTCGACGGGTGTGAAGTCCTTCCAGTTGAACGGCACGCCCGTGGCCATCGGCGTGGTGAAGAGGTTGGAGAGCGTGATGATGAGCTTGTGCCCGTCGCCCTTGTCGCCCTTCACGTCGAGGAAGCCCTCGGCCCCCGCGCCGCCGCCCTTGTTGACGACCACCATGGGCTCCTTCATCAGGTGGTCCTTGGCGACGATCGACTGGATGAACCGCGCCATCTGGTCCGCCCCGCCGCCGGTGCCGGCGGGAATGATGAACTCCACGGTCTTGCTGGGTTCCCACGCGTACGCGGGCATGAGCGCCGTGAGCGCGAAGCCGGCGAGCACGGCGATGCGGCTACGGATGGAAGGACGTCGAATCATGAGATTTCTCCTCGAGATTTCGTTTGAGTTTCTTGCCGTGGGACTTCTGCCTCGCGCGCCGACGCGTGCGGGTGCCCGTGCGTCCCTAACGGGCTGAACCGGCTACTGCTGCGTGGCGCGATTGCGCGCGCCTGCCCAACCATTGTCCCACGCCTACGACAAACGCCGCTCCGAGCCCCGCCGAGAGGTACTTCGCGAGGGGCGGATGGAACTCGGTCCAGGCCCGGATCGCCTGGTCGTCCCAGGCCATCTCGCCGGCCACGAAGCCGATCAGGGCGGCCCCCACCGTGATGACGGACGGGAAGCGCTCCATCACCTTCACGAGGAGCGTGGCCCCGAAGATGACGAGCGGGATGGAGATGGCGAGTCCCAGGGACAGGAGCAGCCAATGGCCGCCGGCGGCCGCGGCCACGGCGATCACGTTGTCGAGGCTCATCACGATGTCGGCGACGAGGATGGTGCGGATCGCGCCGTAGAGGCTGTCGCTCGTGTCCACGTCGCCCCCGTCCCCGTCGGGCACGAGCAGCTTCACGCCGATCCACAGGAGCAGCGCGGAGCCCAGCAGCTTGAGCCACGGGAGTGCCAGGAGGGCCACCGCGAAAAGCGTGAGCACGATGCGCAGCACGATGGCCGCACCCGCGCCCCACTGGATGGCGAGCCTCTGCTGCCGGGCGGGCAGCGAGCGCGACGCGAGCGCGATCACGACGGCATTGTCCCCCGACAGGACGATGTTCACGCCGATGATCTTCAGCAGTGCGGTCCAGAAGAGGGGATCGTCGAAGCTCATGGAATAGGGCGGGTGAAAATGGGACGGGGACGCAGTCGCAATGGCGACTATAATTTTACCCGCGAACGGTAGACATCGCTGCGGAGAATGGCCTTGACTTGCATCAAGATGGTTTGCGCGCTGGTGTGTGCGGCCGCGCTGGCGATGGCGCCGCCGGCGGCCCGCGCGCAGGCGCCTGCCGACGCCGACCTCCTGGCCGCGCGGGACGCGGCCCGCGCGGGCCAGTGGAAGCTGCTGGAGCAGCTCGAGCCGCGCTTCGCGGGTTCGCTCCTCGAGGCGTATCCATCCTATTGGCTGCTCTCGGGCACCATCGAGCGCGCGAGCCCCGCCGACGTGCAGGCGTTCCTCGCGCGCTATCCGGACGGCCCGCTCGCGCAAAGCCTGCGGCGCGATTGGCTCAAGGCCCTCGGCGCCGCGGGATCCTGGGACCTGTTCCGCGCCGAGCATCCCCTGCTCGTATCCGACGACGTGGAGATCACCTGCTATTCCTTCCAGGAGCGCCTCGAGCGCGGCGATGCGGGGGCGCTCGCCGAGGCGCGCTCGCTCTATCTCGCCGGCGAGGCCGCGCCCGCCGCCTGCGACCCGGTATTCGCCCAGCTGGTGGCCGCGAAAGGCGTATCGGAGAACGAGACGTGGGATCGCATCCGCAGGCTGCTCGCCGAGGGACACCTGAAGGACGCGAAG
>JAAOZZ010000352.1 GCA_012274175.1 Betaproteobacteria bacterium | reverse complement strand
GCGGTTGCGCACCAACCAGGCGTCCACGAGGCGCACCGTCTCGTCGACCGCGTCGCAGCGAAGGCCGCGCTGCGCCGCGACCGATTGCACCAGGCGATCGACGCGCTCGATCCGGGGCGCGCCGGCCCCGTCGTGCGATAGAGCGCGCCCGAGTAGGTGCCCGGACCCGTCTTCGCGCCGTCGGACATCACGAACCATTCGCCCTTTCCGTCGGACCCATAGGTGAACCAGGTGGCGAACAGGATGTCGCCCTGGTGCGTGAGGTTCACGCCCCATCCCGATTCCGATCCCGCGGGTGCGCGCCACCACATGTCGGAGTAGTTGGCCGCCGTGGACATCGCACCACCCATCGTGCATTCGGACATGGCTGCGAAGACCTGGCGCGTGATGGGCTTCGAGCCGGTGTTTCCGTTCAGCGTGTAAGTGAACGTGCCCTCCGAGGAGGACACGAACTGGATCGTCGCGGAACCGACCGCGGTGACGGCAACCTTCCCGGAGTCGAACGTCGCGGCGTCGAACGCCGGACCGGAGGTGCGGTATATCGTGCCGGCGTACGTGGGGTAGCTCCCCATCCCCATGCCGTACATGCCCATCATGTCCATGTAGTAGCCCATGCTTTCCGGGTCCGCGGCAACCAGCTCCGCGTCGGGAATGACCAGCCACAGCGGCTGGCCGCCCTCGTCATAGGTGAACCACGTGGCGAAGAGGATGTTGCCCTGGTGCGCGATGTTGAGACCCCAGCCGCTCTCGGAGCCGCCGGGGGCGTTCCACCACAGTCCCTGGTAGCTCACGGAGCCGATTGCCGGCGAGAGCGACTGCGCGGGGGCTTGAAGCGAGGCGAAGAAGCACAGCGCCAGCAGGATGAGACGCTTCATGGTTCTTCCTCCGAAAGGAATGGACCAGGAGACCGATTCGCGCAGGCCGTGGACGGTGCCGAGTTCGCCTGGCGGGTCACGGGTTTGCTCTTCGAAACGCCGTGCACAGTGCTCGCGAAAGCGCGGCGGCGCGTCCCCGTCCCGGGCCTAGCCCGAGCAGGCGGGGACGGGGCTGGAGAACACCTGCCGCGTGATGGCCTTGGTGACGGTGTTGCCGTTCACGGAATAGACGAGCGTGCCGTTCTCGCCGTTGGAGAAGGTGAGGCGCATCGTTCCCACCGTCGTGAGGTTCGCGGCTCCGATGGGCGTGAAGGGCTGCGCATTGAAGGGTGGTCCCGTGGTCTGGTAGAGATCCCCAAGGTACGAGCCGTCCGCCTGCTTCACGCCCGCCGACATGACGAGCCAGAGGTCATGGCCGCCACCGTCGTAGGTAAACAGGGTCGCGAACAGGATGTCCCCCTGGTGCGTGATGTTGATGCCCCAACCCGACTCCGCCGCGTTCCACCACAGGTCCTGGTAGTTCGTGAGGGTGCTGCGTGCCGAGGTCGTCGGCTGGCAATTCGCTGCCTGCGTGCCGTACACCTGCTTCTGGATCGCCTTCACGACGGTGGCGCCGTTCACGCTGTAGGTCAGCGTGCCGGCGCCGGGCGCGGAGAACGCGAGCGTCATCGTGCCCACCTTCGTGACGTTCGCGGCGGTGATAGGCGTGAAGGGCTGCGCGTTGAAGGCCGGGCCATTGGTGAGGTAGAGGTCGCCCGTATATGTTTCCGAGCCCGCCTGCTTCGCGCCGTTGGACATCACCAGCCACATGGGTTGCCCGTTGGCGTCGTAGGTGAAGAGCGTGGCAAACAGGATGTCGCCCTGCTGGTTCACGTTGATGCCCCAGCCCGATTCCGCCGGATTCCACCAGAGCGCCGTGTAGTTGGGCGCGGGCGCATTGAGCCATTGCGCGATGGATGGGAAGACCTGGTCGAAGCGCGAGTAGTCGTCGAACAGGTCTGCTGGCATGGCATCGCAACTGGATAGACCTCCGTAAAGGCCGCCCCGAAAGCGATATTCGCTCGCCGGTTGGCCCACGGCAGTAAATATCCCCGATCCGCTGCTTCCGGGCTCCGTAACACCTGTGGATATCGAGTTCCAATTGATGTGAATGAAGCTTCCTCCCGGACCCCCCGAAATCGATTCGAATCCCCCCATTACTCCCAGGCTCACCTTCTTCAGGTCGCCCTCGGGGTGGTGGATCGCGGTGATCGGCTTGCCGACGGATAGCGTGGAGGCGTCCCAGCCCGCGTACACCGCGCCCGCCGGCGGCGACCGGTTCAGTCGCAGCAGCAGTCCGTCGGTGTCGTGGTTTGCGTAGAGCAGTGTCGCCCCGCCTCCCACCTGCACGTAGCTGGAACTCGTGAGGCTGCTCCCGCACGCGGCGGCGTCGTAGAACCAGTGGGTGGTGAGCGTGCTCGCAGAGGCCTGGGTGCTGATGCAGTGGTTGGCCGAATAGAAGTAGGGCGTGAGCGTTCCGTCCGCGGGATTGAGAAGGGTGCCCGTGCAGAGGTACGTGCCGGCGCCGCCGAGCCCGTCCATGAACGTCATCCGCGCCACGGCGTTGCCGGCGCTCGCGAGGGCAGGGTCGCTCGCCGAGCGGCAAATAATGTCGACCTCGCACGAGCCCGCGACATTCTTGGCGAGGCTTTGCACATTCGGGTCGGCCGGGCTCACGAAAAGGTGCGAGACCTGCGCGATCGCGATGGCGGCCTGGGAGGGCGACTGGTTCGCCAGGAAGACCTCGACGATCCCGTGGTCGCCTTCGAGCACGGGACTCCAATAGGTGGCGCCACCCGATGGCATGTCGCGGGCCGTGAATGGGCCGTACACCGTTCCGCGGCCGCCGCGGTCCGCGAACCGGATCTCGCTCCCCGTGCTCAGACCAGCCGCGACGAGTCCG
>JAAOZZ010000043.1 GCA_012274175.1 Betaproteobacteria bacterium | reverse complement strand
GTGCGGGGCATCAAGGGGCCCGACTTTCCCGGCGGCGGGCAGATCATTTCCTCGCGCGAGGAGATCAAGCGCGCCTACGAGTCGGGCCGCGGCAGCGTGCGGGTACGAGCGCGCTGGAGCGTGGAGAAGCTCGCGCGCGGGCAATATCGCGTCGCCGTCACGCAACTGCCGCCGAACACCTCGGCCGCGCGCGTGCTGGCCGACATCGAAGAGATCACCAATCCCAAGACGCGGGCCGGCAAGAAGTCCCTCACGCCCGACCAGGCGAGCCTCAAGACCGCGGCGCTGGCGTTCCTCGAAGGCGCGCGGGACGATTCCGACGGCGAGCATCCCGTGCGCCTGGTCTTCGAGCCGCGCACGAGCCGCGTGGAGCCCGACGAGCTGATGGCGTTCCTCCTGGCCCACACCTCGATGGAGGCCAACGTGGCGTTGAACCTCGTGGCCATCGGCCGCGACGGCCGGCCCCGCCAGATGAGCCTCGCCGAGGCGATCGGCGACTGGGCCCACTTTCGCCTCGAGGTGCTCGAGCGCCGCCTTCGCCATCGGGCCGACGAGGTGGCCGACCGCGTCCACATCCTCGACGGGCGGATGATCGCGTACCTCGCGATCGAGCAGGTGATCAAGGTGATCCGCAACGCCGACGAGCCTAGACCTGAGCTCATGAAGAAGTTCGCGCTCTCGGAGCGCCAGGCGGAGGACATCCTCGAGATTCGCCTGCGGCAGCTGGCACGCCTCGAGGGAATACGGATCGAGAAGGAGCTGGCGGAGCTGCGCAAGGAAGCGGCCTCGTTGAAGCGCCTGCTGGGCTCCCCCGCCGAGCGGCGCAAGCTCGCCGCGAAGGAAGTGCGCGACGACGCCGCGGCCTTCGGGGACGCGCGCCGCACGATGATCGAGGAAGCCGAACGCATCACCGTCTCGATGGTGGAGACGATCGCCGACGAGCCGGTGACGGTGGTTGTCTCGCGCAACGGGTTCCTGCGCACGCGCTCGGGCCACGGCATCGACCAGGGAGCCCTCGGGTGGAAGGAAGGCGACGGGCCCCTCGCGATCCGGGAGACGCGCACCGTGCACCCGGTGGTGCTCTTCGGAGCCAACGGCCGCGTGTTCAACGTGCGTGCCGGAGACATCCCCGGCGGCAAGGGCGACGGCGTGCCCGCGAGCTCGCTTGCCGAGACCCAGGGCACTCCCATCGTCGGCATGCTCTCGGGGCCCGGCGAGGCCGCGGTGCTCATGGCCACGAGCGGCGGCAACGCGCTGCGCGCGCGCATGGAGCACTTCGTCACGCGCCAGCGTGCAGGCAAGCAGTTCGTGTCCATGGACGAGGGCGAAGCCCTCCTCGCTCCCACGGTCATCCCCCAGGGCGCCGCGGAAGTGGCGGCGCTCTCCCAGGAAGGGCGCCTGCTGGTCTTCCCGCTCGAGGAAGTGAAGGAGCTCGCCGCGGGCGGCAAGGGCGTGATGGCGATGCGCCTGCACGAAGGCGAGCGCCTTCTCGCGCTCGCGGCCGTCGTGGGCGGCGTGAAGGTCGCGGTGGTGGGTCGCGGCGACAAGCGCTCGGTCGTCACGGTGAGCGCCGCGGCCCTCGAGCACTACCGCGGCCCGCGCGCGCGCACCGGGCGCGTCCTCCAGGGATCGTTCAAGCGCCCGGAAGGTTTCGAGTGATGCCCAAGCGCGTTCTCGCGATACTCGTCGCGATCGTGGTGATCATCGTCGTGGGCATGGTGCTCAGCGTGAAGCACTCCCTCAAGGCGGGTACCGCCATGGATCCCGGCGCAGCCCCTCCGCGCGCGGGCTCGCGCTAGCGCGGCCGCGCCCACAGCACGGCGAGCACCAGCGAGAGCACGGCGCCGATGGCCACGGTGGCGCCTATCGCGTGCAGCACCGGGGTTGCGGAGAGCGACAGGCAACTGAAGGTGATCAGGGTGGAAGTGCTGCAGAGGGCGAGCGCGAGGCGCGTGCGCTCGCGTTCGGCCTCGTCCGCGGGGGGCCGTTCGTAGAAGAGCGCGTAGTTGAGCCCCACGCCCAGCACCAGCAGCAGCGCCACCAGGTGGAAGACGCCGATGCGCTGGCCCGCGGCGACCAGCAGCCCCACCGTGAGCAGCAACGCGGCGCCGGTGGGCGCGGAAACCCGCGCGGCGCGCCGGAGCGAGCGCAGCCCCACCACGAGAAGCACGAAGATCAGGAGTGCGCCCAGCGAAGCCTGGCGAAGCGCTTCGCGGCGAAAGCCGTCGAGCATGTCCGCGGAAATCCGCTTCAGGTCGATAAGCTGTGTGTTCGCACCCGGAAGCGCGGCCAGTGCGGCGCGGACGCGATCGACGTCCGTGACGCCGCCCAGCGACGTGAGCACGAGCCACTGGCCGTCGAGCGACAGCACCTGTGCATCGAGCTTCGTGCCCAGGGGCGTGCCGGCATACGCCGCACGGGTGAGCAAGGGCGCATCCCGAGCCGCGGCGGCTTCGCGCAGGAACGGCTCGAACGCATCGGGCCGGAATGCGAGGCCCTTCAGGGCTTCCCGCAAGTTCGCCGCCAGGGTAGCCGCATCGGGCAGCGCGTGCAGCCGCGCGGCCTGGGTCGCCGGCGACGGCAGGTAGCGTGCGGGAGAATCGAAGCTGCGAAACACGCCCTCGCCCTGCCAGCGCTCGAGGGCCGGCAGCATCGCTTCCGCTGCCGCGAGCGCCGCGGCCTCGGTCGCGCCGCGGCTGGCGAGGAAGACGTTCAGCTCCGGCGCATCCATCTCGCGGCGCAGGCTCGCATCCTGCGCACGCATCGCGACGGGCACCGGGCTGATATTGGCCAGGTCCGTCTCCCACCATCCCGGATGGGTCGCCACGAGCCCGGCGCCGGCGGCCGCGATGGCCACGAGCGAGGCGATGCGCGGCCACCAGGCGTTGGCGAGGGCTGCGCTCACCGGCACGCGAAGCCGCGGAAAGTCGAGCACGCGCTCGCCCAGCAGCCACGGAATGAGACGGTGCGACGCGAGACCCGCGACCACCACGCCGACCATGGTGAGCACGCCCAGCTGCGCGAGCCCGGTGAAGCTGGAAAGGGTCAGCGCCAGCGCGCTCGCGACCGTCGTCAGCACCGCCAGCAGGAGCGTGCGGCCGACGCGGCGCGCGGCGCGGCGCGCGGTCTCCCCCGGCAACGTATTCAGCAGGACGTAGCTCGGATAATCGACGGACTCGCCCACCAGTGTCGCGGCGAAGCCGAGCGTGATCGCATGCACGGTGCCGAACGCCGCCTGCACCACGAGCACGCCCACCAGCAGGCCGAAGGCGGTCGGCACGAGCACCAGCGCCACCGCGAGCGGCGATCGATAGACGAACACGAGCAGCAACACGATCGCAAAGGTGGACAGCGCGCCGAGGCGCTGGGCATCGGCCCGGATCAGCCGGCGCGATTCCGCCGCGAATACGCCCGGACCCGAAAGCGTGGCCTGCACTTGCGGGGCCACTTCCGCGAGCACGGCGCGCACCCGGGCCATCGCGGCCGCCTGGCCCTCGCTGTCGAATCCCGCCGCGCGCGTCTGCGCGATGAGGAAGGCGCGCGTGCCGTCGGCGCTGAACCACACGCCCTGGCGCCGCGCAGGCGCCGACGCGGGCTCCAGCAGGCGCAGCGTCGCGAGGAATTCGCCCGTGGGGTCGCGCGGGAGCGTATCGCGCACGAGCACGCCGGCGGGAGAGGCCATCTGCGCGAGGTCGTCTTCCAGCGCCGCGCGAAGGGCGCTTGCCGAGAAGCGCTCCGGGGACATGGCGGGGCTCAGGTCGTAGCGATAGCGCATCAGCACTTCGCGCTGCGCGGCGAACTGGCCGATGGCGCCGTTGGCGGCATAGTCGAATGCCGGATCGCGATCGAGGCGCGCGGCCAGCGCACGGCTCGCGCGCGCGAGCGCCTTCTCGTCGCCGCCGTGGAGCGCCACCAGCATGAGGCGCGCGACCAGCCCCTCGCGCAATTGCGTCACCAGCAACCGCTGCTCGGGCGTGGTCGATGGCGGCAGGAACGCGGAGAAATCGGCCTCGATTCGCACCGCGCGCCAGGCGACCGCGCCCAGCGCGGCCAGCAGCAGCAGCACGGCGAAATAGCGCGTCCCGGCTCGCTGGAACGCCATGCCTAGCCCACCGTCAGGACCGATCGATCGCCGCCGGCTTCGCGCACCTCGATGCTGCGTACGCGGCCGCCGCTTCCGGAGACGACGATCTTTTCCACGTACCGGGCGATCTGCTCGTCGATGGGCGTCATCTCCAGCTTCCAGTCGCCCTCGGTGCCGCCGAGCGCCAGGCGATAGTACTCATCCAGGAGCGCCGCGTTCCCCGATAGCACGCCGCGCAGGCTCGCGGCGAAGGCCGCGAGCAGCGGCTCGCCGGAAAGCGCCATGCGCTTTTGGGTGCCGTTGCGCGTGACCGTGATCTCCCCGCCCGCGATGCGCAGGCTCTCCTGCCGCGGCGCCTGCATGTTCTTTTCCACCACGTCGGGTCGGCGATAGGAAAGCGTGCCGGAGCTCACCACCGGCTCGGAGAGCAGCGCCGAGAATTTCTTCTCGACGTAGGGCACTTCGCCCGACGGGGACGCGGCGAGCAGCTCCATCAGCCTCGCCAGGTCGAATACCGGCGCCGCCCGCGCGATTCCGGCAACGAGAAGGAGGATCGCCAGGCCCGCTCGCCTCATCGCTTATGCCGCCCAGAATTCGTAGAAGTTGAACCAGTTGAAGGGCGAGCGCCGCGCCTGGCGTTCGAGGATCGCCGCGTAGTCGGCGAGCTCCGGCGCGTGCAGGGATTCGAATACGATCTCGTAGCGCCGGCCGCCGCGGAACAGGGCGAAGGCCGTCACGGCCGGGGCGCCAGTGATGCGCGCCAGGCGAAACGGGCTCAGGGAAAAGCGCGCGCTCGCCCCGAGGAACGGCACCTCCTGCGTGGCTTCCCCACCATAGACGCGGTCGGCGAGGATGCCCACCACTTCGCCGCGCTCGAGGCATTCCCTCACGCGCAGCATCGACTCGGGATGGCCGAGGGCGATCACGTTATAGGGCAAGCCCTGCCCGGAGCCCGCGAGCAGCTCGCGCAGGTCCGTGCCGTCCTGGAGGTTCATCACCATGTTGATCACGAGCCTTCGCTCGACGCTGCCCACGACGCCCAGCATCTCGAAGCTGCCCAGGTGCGAGCCCAGCAGCAGGCAACCGCGGCCCGCGGCGATCGCTTCCTCGAATACCGTCGCATTACTCACTTCCACCACGAGGTCCCGATGACGGCCGCGCAGGAGGAACACCCGGTCGAGCAACGTCGTGCCGAACACGAACAGGTGCCGGAACGTGTCTCGCCAGGTGGCCGGCCGGCCCAGCGCGCGCGTGAGGAATTCCCGCGAAGCCTTTCGGGCGCGCGGCGACGTCGCCAGGAAGTACGCGCTGATGGGCACCAGCAGCACGCGGCAAAGCGGCCTCCCGGCGTGCAGCGCGAGCCAGATGATGAGCCGCTTCATGCCCGGAGTGCCGCGCTCGGGACGATGGCGCCAGGCGATGCTCATGGACCGGGCACACTCGGCATGGCGCCCACAAGGGCCCACTCGCCGCTCGCGATCACGCCGCCCTGCGCTTCGTTTTCGCCCGCGCGCCGCACTTCGAACCGTGCCCGCCCGCCTTCCTCCCGGGCCACGATGGCGAAGGGCTCGCCCGGGCGGAGCGGCCGGTGAAATCGGGCATGCAGGAGCTCGCCGGGCACGCGATCCGCGAAGCGCGCACGCAGGGCGTCGGCCACGCGAGCGAGCACCGTCACGCCCGGCACCAGGGGATCGCCCGGAAAATGGCCGGGCAACGCGGGATGGTCCGGGGCGATGGCCTGGGCGCCTTGCCAGCGCGTGAACATTTCGTCCAGCGCCGCCTGGGGCAATTTTCCGGTGGCGTTGCGCGGCAGGCGATCCACGCGATGGATCGGACGCGGCAGGAAGGCCGGATCGATTTGCGCGCGAAGCGCTTCGAGGACCTGTGCCGGCTCGAGCGCGTCGGACACGAAGAACGCGGCGAGCCGGGGCTCGCGCCCGGACCGGGCCTCGCCGGAGCGCGCCGGCGGCGGGAGCGAAAAGACGCCGTCGGCGACGCCCGGAATGCCGATGAGCGCGGCGTTGAGCGCGGAGAGCGAAGCGCGCTTGCCGCCCACCTTCACCATGTCGCCCGATCGCCCCAGCCACCGGAAGCGACCGTCCGTCTGGATCTCGAGGGAATCGCCGAGGATGACGGGCGGATCGATGTGCGGACCCTCGGCACGGAAGCGCTGCCCCTCGCCTTCGCCCTGCGGGTGAAGTGTTACGCCCGGTAGCGGCGTCCACTCCACCTCCGAAGCGGTGCGCCGGGTGGCGAGCGCGCCGGTTTCGGTGGAACCGTAGACTTCGAACACCGGCACGCGCCACGCCGTCTCGGCGCCACTCGCGAGCGCGGCAGGCAGGCTCATGGTGGATGCGACGATGCCTTGCAGTCCTGGCAGGACCGCGGCCGCCTGCAGCGGCGCTCGCATGTGCAGGGCTGTCGTCATCCACCACGCGGGCCGGCCGCATTCGCGCAGCGCGTTCTCCAGGTCCGCAGCGAGCAGGGGCGTATGCCCGTGCACCGGAATGCCGGCACGCCATGGCAGCACCACCGTGCTCTCGAGGCCGAACATGTGCTGGGGCGGTACGCTCCCCACGATGGCTTGCGCGGGGCGCGCGTCCCATCCGAGGGCTGCCGCGAGCAACGCAGCGCCGCGACAGAGTTGTCCCCAGGTCTTGGCATGCGCCGCGGGCTCTCCGGTGCTGCCCGACGTGAAGAGTATCGCCGCAACGGCATCGGCATCGACCTCCGGCATCTCGAACCGGCCCGGGGCGCGGTCCCCGCGGAAGGGGGCTATCGCCAGGCAACGCTCGCCGGGGACCGCCATCTCGCTCACCACGCAGGCTCCCGGGTAGCGCCGCTGCAGCGCCTTCCAGACCTCCTGTCCGCGGGCGGGCGGCAGCAGCGACACCCGGCCGGCCATGAGCGCCGCGGCGAAGCCCAGGAGGAAGCCGTGCCGCGAATCGCAGAGGTTGATGACGTGCCCGCCTTCCGGCAGCGCGGATGCCAGCCGCGCGGCGGCCGTGAAGAACCGTGCCGCGTCCACCGCTCCGCCGGGACCGAGCAGCACGGCGGCGCCGGCCGTGGCATGGCTCGCGATCGCCAGCCTCCTCACCGCGACTCGGCTTCCGGAAGCAAGCGCCGGCCGGTTTCCGACACGATGTCGCGAAATACGGCGATCACATTCGGGATGAGCACGGCGAGGGAGCCCCGCTCGCGATCGGGGAAGCGATGGCGGCGGTATGCGTGCTCGCCAAGGAAGAGCGTCACGGGCACGAAGAAGCCCAGCCCCGAGATCCAGCGGGACCAGGATGCGACCGGAAGGAATGTCGCGAGCGCGACGGCGGCCACGAAGAGCGCCGCGAAGCTTGCCGACCAGAGTCCCGTGAGCCCGCGCGTGTAGCGCGCGACCTCCGGAGTCTCATCGGGATGCTCCTTGCGGGCGATGCGGCTGATGAGCGGCTCCGAGCCGGCGCGCAGCGTGCTGGCGAACAGGAGCGCCATGAACGCGAAGGCGCAGAGCGGCGGAACGAAGACGAGGAACGCGATGGCATCGGCGAAACGCCAGGCCGCGGCCGCGAGCGCGATCCCGACGACGAGCCCCGCGAGCCGCCTTCCCGTTGCCGCGACCAGCACGCCGGCGGCGAGGCCCAGCACCGCGAGCGCGGCCGGGCGCAGGCCGAGCGCAGAGGCGACGACGTAAGCCACCGCGAGGCCCGTCCATAGCAGCCCGAAGACCGGGATGCGGATTGCGGGCATGCCCGGCGGCCCTAGCTTGCGCGCGACTGCTGGAGGTACCGGGCGAGGGTGCGCAACGTGGCGAAGATCTTCTCGTTGTCCGGATCGTCCGAGCGCAGCTTCACCCCGTACTTCTGCTCGATGGCCATGGACAGCTCCAGCATGTCGAGGGAATCGAGGCCGAGCCCGGTGCCGAAGAGCGGCGCTTCGGGCGCGATGTCCTCGGGCTTGACGTCCTCGAGGTGAAGCGACTCGACGATCAGGCTCGCGAGCTCCGCTTCTCCGGCTTGCATGACGTGTATGGGCGCACCCATCAGGGAATCCCTGCTCCAACCGCATGCATCGCACATTCTCCGTAAGGATCGATTGAGAGTATCCGATATGGTCGCGACAGGGTCGCGCCATCGGATCGCGGCGATATCTGCCGGAACGGCTATTATAGGCTCGCAGCCGGACCGATTCGGTGCGGTAGAGTACGGACGGCGGCAAGGCGCTTGCATTCCAATGGCGATCCGCCCGCGAGGCCACGGCAGTCGCCGCGCCTTCGCGGCAACTGCGAGAGAATGACCCGATCCGATGGAGCCGCTTGCAGTCCGTTCATTCACCATCACCAGCGCCGCCGGGCTCGGCAGTGTCCACACCGCGCGCTCCCTGCGCGAGGAGCGAAGCGGGCTCGCCCGCAACGACCTCGACTGGGCGCCGCTCGATTGCTGGATCGGCCGCGTCGCGGCCGCGGAATCCGTGTCCCTGCCCGCCTCCCTCGGCGCGTTCGAATGCCGCAACAACCGGCTCGCCCTCCTCGCGCTCGAGCAGGACGGCTTTCTCGACGCGGTTGCGTCCGCGCGCGAGCGTCACGGCGCGGCGCGCATCGCGGTCTTCCTGGGCACCAGCACCTCGGGAATCCTGTCCACGGAGCTCGCCTACCAGGGCCGCGACCCGGCCACCGGCCGCCTGCCCGACGCGTTTCGCTACGACACGGTCCACAACCTCAATGCCACCACGGAATTCGTGCGCCGCGTGCTCGGAATCACCGGACCCGCGATGACCATCTCCACGGCCTGCTCGTCCAGCGCGAAGGTGTTCTGCCTTGCCGAGCGATTCATCCGCCTGGGTCTCGTCGATGCCGCCGTGGTGGGCGGCGTGGACAGCCTTTGCCACACGACGCTCTACGGCTTCAACAGCCTGCAGCTGGTCTCCACCGACATCTGCCGCCCATTCGACGCCGCGCGCCGCGGCCTGAGCATCGGGGAAGCAGCCGGGTTCGCGCTGCTCGAGCGCGGTCCCGGCGAGCTGCAGCTCGTGGGGTACGGGGAGACGAGCGATGCGCACCACATGTCCGCGCCCCATCCCGAGGGCGACGGCGCCCGCCGCGCGATGCTCGATGCGCTCGCGCGCGCCCGCCTGTCGCCCGCGGACATCGACTACGTGAATCTCCACGGCACGGCCACTCCCGCGAACGACCGCAGCGAAGGCCGCGCGGTGCACGACGTCTTCGGCACTGGCACGCCCTGCTCGTCGACCAAGGGCATCACCGGGCATGCGCTGGGGGCGGCGGGCATCACGGAAGCGGCCATCGCGCTGCTCAGCCTCGAGCAGGCGTTCCTGCCCGGCAACACCAATACGACCGCGGTCGATCCCGAGACGCGATGCGCGATCGCGCTGCACGGCGAGGCGCGCAAGCTGGGCCGCGTGATGAGCAACAACTTCGGCTTCGGCGGCAGCAATTGCGCACTGGTGTTCGGGAAGGCCGCGTGATGCGCATCGCCATCGAGTCGGTAGGCGTGCTCGCGCCCGGACTGCCCGATTGGGACGGCGCAGCGGCGGTGCTCGCCGGTCGCTGTGCGTTCGCCCCCGCGCCGCTCGCTCCGTGCGCGCCACACTGCCTGCCGTCGTCCGAACGGCGGCGCAGCTCGCCCACGGTGCGCCTCGCCATCGCCGGGGTGGAACAGGCGTTGTCGGGCACCGCGATCGCCCCCCAGGACATGGCGGCGGTGTTCTCCTCGACCGAAGCGGAAGGCGCCATCACGCACCAGTTATGCGAGGTCCTCGCCGGCAGCCGCGAAGTCTCGCCCACCCAATTCCAGAATTCCGTGCACAACGCGCCCAGCGGGTACTACAGCATCGCGATGAACGCGAAGCGCGGCGCGACGAGCGTCTGCCGCGGCCCCTGGAGCTTCGCCGCGGGGCTGCTGGCGGCCGCGGTGCAGGCTCTCGCCGACGAAGTGCCGGTGCTCTTCGCCTGCTACGACAGCCCGCTGCCCCCGCCCCTTTGCGACGTGATGCCGATCGTCGAGCCGAGCGTGATCGCCATGGTGATCGCGCCCGCACCCGGCCCCGCGACGCTCGCCACATGGGAAATCGCGCTCGCACCGGCCGACGGCGATGTTCCGTGGCCCGGCTGGATGCCTCGCGCCTGGCATGCCAACGCTTCCGCAAGGGGCTTTCCGGCGCTCGCCACGCTCTGTGGAAGTGCGGCCGCAAGCGCGCTCCTGCCCCTCTCCCCGGAGCTCAACGTCCAGGTGAATCGATGCTAGGCCGCGCCGAAATCGCCGCGCGCATTCCCCACGCAGGGCGCATGTGCCTGCTGGACCGCGTGCTCGACTGGGATGCGGGGCACATACGCTGCGGGGCCGAAAGCCACCACGCCGCCGATCACCCCCTGCGCGAGGGCGGCGGGCTGCCGGTCTGGGCGGCCATCGAATATGCGGCCCAGGCCGCGGCCGTGCATGTGTCGCTGCTGCAACCGGCCGCCAAGCCCCGCCTCGGCGTGCTGGGCAGGCTCCGCGACGTGCGGCCCGGATGCGAGTGGCTCGACCGCATCGCCTCGGAACTGCTCATCGAAGCCACCCTGATGCATGGCGATCCCTCCGGCGGCATCTACGCGTTCGAGGCCCATGGCGACGGTCGCCAACTGCTGCAGGGGCGTCTCACTATCGCTTTCACGGACCACGCGAGCTCCCATGCCTAGACTCGACATTCGCGAAAGCACGGCCGAGCAGCACCGCTGCGAGGTGTTCGTGATCGGCTGCGGTCCCGCGGGCTCGACGATGGGCGCGCTCCTTTCCGAGCGCGGCCACGACGTCGCCGTCGTCGACAAGGAACGCCATCCACGCTTCCACATCGGCGAATCGCTGCTGCCGCTCAACATGCCGATCCTCGAGCGCCTCGGCGTCTGGGACGACCTGGTGCGGATCGGCATCCGCAAGGACGCCGCCGAGTTCGAGTCGCGCGCCGCGGGCAAGACCGTCGAGTTCCGGTTCGAGAGCGCATTCGACAAGCGCTGGCCCCACGCCTTCCAGGTGCGGCGTTCCGAGTTCGACCACATGCTGCTGTCCAACTGCGCCGCCAAGGGCGCGCGCGTGTACGAAGGCGCGCGGGTGACCTCGGTGGACTTCGGCGATCTCGCGAAGAGGGTGGACACGGTGGTGCACGTGCAGCTCGAGGACGGCAGCCGGCAGGAATGGCGCACGCGCTTCCTTGTGGATGCTTCCGGGCGCGATACCTTCCTCGCCGACCGCTTCGCCATCAAGCGCAGGAACCGCAAGCATGCGAGCGCGGCGATCTTCGGCCACTTCAAGAACGCGCGGCGCAACCCCGGCAGCGCGGAGGGCAACATCACCATCGTCTGGTTCGAGCACGGCTGGTTCTGGTTCATCCCGTTGAAGGACGGCACGACCAGCGTGGGCGCGGTGTGCTGGCCGGCCTACCTCAAATCGCGCAAGACCGATCCGACCACGTTCCTCATGCAGACCATCGCGATGGCCCCCGAGATTGCGGATCGCCTGAAGGGCGCCGAGCTCACCGCCCCGGTGACGGCGACCGGGAACTACTCCTACACGGCGGAGCGCATGACCGGTCCCGGATACCTCATGGTGGGGGATGCCTGGGCGTTCATCGACCCGGTCTTCTCGAGCGGCGTCTACCTCGCCATGAACAGCGCCACGCTCGGGGCGGATGTCGTCCACGCGGTGCTGGCGGATCCCGCGCGGGCCCCGCAGCTCTACCGCCAGTTCGAGCGCACGATCCGGCGCGGCGTGGGCACCTTCTCGTGGATCATCTACCGCATGACCCACCCGGTGGTCCGCAAGCTCTTCATGGCGCCGCGCAATTTCCTCGGCGTGCAATCCGCGATGGTTTCGCTGCTCGCCGGCGACGTCTTCCGCTCCGGGCCCGTGCGCCCGCGCCTCTATCTTTTCCGCGCGATCTACTACGTGAACTTCATCGCCCAATGGCCCTCGGCCTACCGCGCGTGGCGCAAGCGCCGGCAGGACATCCGCGTGACGGGTGAGCCCGCGTGAAACCCGCCCCTTCCCCTGGCCTCCACGACACGGGGCCCGTCTAGATGCTGGTCCAGCTCTCCATCATCCTGCTCACGGTGTGGCTGCTGGTCGCCCTGCTGCGGCCGCTCGGCCAGCCGGCGGTGATCGGCGAGATGGCGGCGGGCTTCGTGCTCGGGCCCGTCGTCTTCGGCTGGATCGCGCCCGAGTGGCACGGGCGGCTCTTTTCCGCGGCGAACCTGGGCGAGATCCGCGGCCTGGGAACCCTGGGACTGGTGCTCTTCATGTTCCTGATGGGCGCCGAGCTGCGCATCGACGAGCGCGGCGCCGGGCACCACTTGCGCGCCGCGGCGCGCCTCGCCGTCCTGAGCGTACTGCTGCCTTTCGCCCTGGGCGTGGCGATCGCGCCCTGGCTGCATTCCACGTTCGCCCCGGCGGGCGTCTCGTTCTGGCCCTTCGCGCTCTTCGTGGGCACGGCGCTGTCCGTGACCGCATTGCCGGTGATGGCGCGCATCCTGAAGGAGCGCGACCTCACCGCCAGCGCGCCGGGACGCCTCGCCCTGTCGGCGGCCGCCCTGGGCGACGTGAGCGCATGGCTGATGCTCGCCGTGGTGGTCGCGGCGGCAAGGCCCGAAGCCGGTTGGGAGCGCCTGGCGCTCAACCTCGCCCTGCTGGTGGCGCTTTGCGCCGTCGCGTTCGGCGGCGTGCGCCCGCTGCTGGCGCGGCACTTCGCACGGCGCGGCGCGCACGAGGGCCTGCACGCAAGCGACGTCCCGATACTGGTGGTGGGCGCGCTCGCGTGCGCCTTCGCCACGGATTACCTGCAGGTGCACGCCGCGTTCGGCGCGTTCCTGTTCGGGCTGTGCCTGCCGCGCGACGACCGGCTGCTCGCCGTGCTGCGCACCCGCATCGAGCCCATGGTGCTGCTGGTGCTGATGCCCTGCTTCTTCGTGCTCGCGGGATTGGACACCACCGGCCACGCATTCAGCGGCACCGGCGCGGCGCTCTTCGCGCTGATCCTGCTCGCCGCGATCGTAGGCAAGCTCGTGGCCGGAGTCGCGGGCGCGCGCTGGGCGGGACAATCCTGGCGGCCCGCGCTCATGGTGGGGGCGTTGATGAACGCCCGCGGCGTGGTCGAGCTGATCTTCCTCAAGGTGGGTCTCGACACGGGGCTGATCGGCCCGGAGCTCTTCACCGCGCTCTTCGCGACCGCGCTCATCACCACGCTCATGGCGAGCCCGCTCCTCGGTCGACTGGACCGCAGCGCGCGTGGCGAGGAAGCCCTCGCGGCCGGTGCGAAGCCATGAATGCCGGGCACACGTTCCGACGCGTGGGCATGAAGGCCATCGCGCCGGTGCTCGCCATGGTCGCGCTCGCCGCGCACGGCGAGGAGCAGCCG
>JAAOZZ010000351.1 GCA_012274175.1 Betaproteobacteria bacterium | reverse complement strand
GCCCAGGCCGGTCGCGCCGGGGTGAGCCTGGACGGCCACCTCTACGCCCACCGCGACGAGGAAGCGGTCAAGCACGCCTTTCGCGTGGCCTCGGGCCTGGATTCCATGGTGCTGGGGGAGCCCCAGATCCTCGGGCAGGTGAAGCAGTCGGTGCGCACCGCCCAGAGCGTGGGAAGCCTGGGCTCGACCCTCGGGCGGCTCTTCCAGCACACCTTCACCGTGGCCAAGCAGGTGCGCACGGAGACGGGGCTGGGCGCCCAATCGATCTCCATGTCGGCCGCGGCGCTGAAGCTCGCCCAGAACCTGTTCGGCGACCTGTCCCGCACCAGCATGCTGTTGATCGGCGTGGGCGAGATGGTGGAGCTCGCCGCCACCTATTTCGTCGCCCAACGGCCCCACGCCGTGGTGGTCGCCAACCGCACGCTCGCCCGCGGCGAGGCCTTCGCCGAGCGCTTCAGCGCCCAGGCGATCGCGCTCGCGGAGATGCCCTCGCGGCTGGCCGAGTTCGACATCGTGATCACCGGCACGGCCTCCACGCTGCCCATCCTCGGCAAGGGCCTGATCGAGAGCGCCATCAAGGCGCGCAAGCGCCGCCCGATGTTCATCGTCGACTTCGCCGTGCCCCGCGACGTGGAGACCGAGGTCGCCGCGCTGCCCGACGTGTTCCTCTACACCATCGACGACCTGGGCGCGATCGTCCAGGAGGGCGCCGAGAGCCGGCGCTCGGCGGTGACGGAGGCCGAGGCGATCATCGAGCGCCAGGTGGGCGCGTTCCGGGAGTGGCAGGGGGCGCGCGCCGCGGTGCCGGCGATCGTCGAGCTGCGGCGGCGCGCCGAGAGCTATCGCGAAACGGAGCTCGCGAAGGCCCGGGCACGGCTCGCCAAGGGCGAGGACCCCGCTGCGGTCCTCGACGCCCTCGCCAAGGGCCTCGCCAACAAGTTCCTGCACCATCCGACCCAGGCGCTGTCCCGGGCGCGGGAAGGCGAGCGCGAGGCGCTCGAGCGCGCGATCGAGGTCCTCTATCCCGAGGTCGAAGGGCGCGATCCGAACCGCGGCCCATGAAGGCCTCCATCGCGGGAAAGCTGGAAAGCCTTGATGCGCGGCTGAAGGAAATCGACGCCAAGCTCTCCGACCCCGACGCGGCGCGCGATCTGGACGCCTACCGCAGGCTTTCCCGGGAACGCTCCGAGATCCACCCCGTGGTGGAGCTCTTCGCCGAGTTCCGCCGCGCAGAAGGCGATGTCGCCGCCGCCGAGGAGATGGCGAAGGATCCGCAGACGCGCGCCTTCGCCGAAGACGAGATCCGCGCCGGCCGCGAGCGCCTCGCCGCCCTCGAGGCCCGGCTGCAGGCAATGCTCCTGCCGCGCGACCCCAACGACGACAAGAACCTCTTCCTCGAGATCCGCGCCGGCACGGGCGGGGACGAGAGCGCGCTCTTCGCGGGCGATCTCTTCCGCATGTACGCGCGCTTCGCCGAGAGGAACCGCTGGCAGGTGGAGGTCGTCTCGGAGAGCCCCGGCGAGGCCGGCGGCTACAAGGAAGTCATCGCGCGCGTCGTGGGCGACGGGGCGTACTCGAAGCTCAAGTTCGAGTCCGGCGGGCACCGCGTGCAACGCGTGCCCGCCACCGAGACCCAGGGGCGCATCCATACCTCGGCGGCCACCGTGGCGGTGATGCCCGAGGCCGACGACACGAGCGACCTGCAGATCAATCCCGCCGATGTGCGGGTGGACACCTTCCGGGCGAGCGGCGCCGGCGGCCAACACGTGAACAAGACCGACTCCGCCGTGCGCCTCACCCACGCTCCCACGGGCATCGTGGTCGAGTGCCAGGACGCGAGGAGCCAGCACAAGAACCGCGAGCAGGCCTGGCGCGTGCTCGCCGCGCGCATCAAGGACAAGCGGATGCGCGAGCAGCAGGCGAAGGAGGCGAGCGAGAGGAAGAGCCTCGTCGGCTCGGGCGACCGCTCCGACCGCGTGCGCACCTACAACTTCCCCCAGGGTCGCGTGACCGACCACCGCATCAACCTCACGCTGCACAAGATCGACGCCATCATGGACGGAGACCTGGCCGAGCTCACCTCCGCGCTCGCCGCCGAGCACCAGGCCGAGCAGCTCGCGAGCCTCGCGCGGGCCTCGTAACGATGCGCCGGACCCTGCGCGCGGCCCTCGGCGAGGCGATCGAGGCCATCGGCCGGGTGGATGCCCAGGTGCTCGTGGCCGACGCGCTGGGCGTGGATCGCGCCCACCTCGCCGCCCACCCGATGCGCGTGCTCACCGAATCCGAGGACGCGAAAGTGGACCTGCTCGTGGCCCAGCGGGCGATCGGCCTTCCCGTGGCCTACCTCGTGGGAAAGCGCGAGTTCTACGGGCGCGATTTCACGGTGGGCCCCGACGTGCTGATCCCACGGCCCGAGACCGAAACGCTGGTGGAGGCCGCCCTCGCCCACCTGGCGGGCCAGGGCGCGGGCGCGACCGTCCTCGACCTGGGAACCGGCAGCGGCGCCATCGCGATCACCCTCGCCTGCGAGCGACCCGATGCGCGCGTCACGGCCACGGAAGCGAGCCCCGCCGCGCTCGCGGTGGCCCGGTCCAACGCGAAGGACCGGGGATGCGCGGAACGGATCGAGTTCGCCGAAGGCGAGTGGTATGGGGCGGTAGCCGGTCGCGCCTTCGACCTCGTCGTGAGCAATCCGCCCTACGTAGCCCGGGACGATCCCCACCTCGCCCAGGGCGACCTGCGCTTCGAGCCGAGGAGCGCGCTCGCCGACGGCAGCGTCGACGGCCTCGCCTCGATCCGGGCCATCGTGGCCGGGGCCCGGGAGCACTTGAATCCCGGCGGTTCGCTCCTACTTGAGCATGGGTACGACCAGGCCGTGAAGGTCGCCGCCCTGCTCGCCGCGGCGGGATTGCGCGAAATCGTCTCGATTGCGGACCTGGCGGGCATTCCCCGCGTCGCAGGCGGTAAGATAGGCTGAATTCAGGAGAAAACCATGAGCGTCCAGGACACCATCCGAGAGCAAGTGCAGGGCCACCCCATCGTGCTGTACATGAAGGGCTCGCCCCAGTTCCCGCAATGCGGTTTCTCGGCTACCGCGACCCAGCTGCTCAAGATGGCGGGAGCCGAGCAGGTCTACACCGTCGACGTGCTGCAGAACCCCGACATCCGCGACGGCATCAAGCAGTTCGCCAACTGGCCGACCATTCCGCAGCTCTATGTGAACGGGGAATTCGTCGGCGGCTGCGACATCATGAAGGAGCTCTACCAGTCGGGAGAGCTCACGAAGATCGTGGGCCAGTCGAAGAAGACCGCCTGAAGCGTCCCGCGGGCGCGGCGCCCATGCGACACGCGCGCGGCCCCGCGAAGCTGCGGCTCATGTTCGGGCCGCAGATCGCCATCGGCCCCGGCAAGGCCGACCTGCTGGAGGCCATCGCCGCCACCGGCTCGATTTCCGAGTCGGCGCGGCGCATGCGCATGTCCTACCGGCGCGCATGGCTGCTGGTAGACACCATGAACCGATGCTTCCGCGAGCCCGTGGTCGCCTCCGCGACCGGCGGACCGGGGGGCGGGGGCGCGCGCCTGACGCGCTTCGGCGAGCGCGTGCTCGCGCGCTTCCGCGCCATGCAGGAGCGCGTCGACCGCGCCCTCGACCGCGACCTCGCCGCCTTCTCCGAGCTCCTCGCCGACCGCCCGAAGTAGGCCGCGGCCCGCGGTGCGAACCCGTTGTATCCGATGGTATATTACGGGCACCGTTTCCGGAGGTCCCCGTGACGTCCGTCGCCCGCGTGCTTGCCGCATTCGCCCTCACCCTGGCCCTGGGCGGCCCGGCCCGGGCCGGGCCGCTCACCGTCTTCGCCGCCGCGAGCCTCAAGGGCTCGCTCGACGAGGCGGTGCATACGTTCGAGGCGGCCACCGGAAACACGGTGCGCGTCGCCTATGGCGCGAGCTCCACGCTCGCCCGCCAGATCGACGCCGGGGCGCCCGCGCAGGTCTTCATCTCCGCGGACAAGGATTGGATGGACTACGTCGAATCCCGCGGGCTGCTCGCGCATCATCCCGTCGTGCTGCTGACCAACTCTCTCGTGCTGGTCGCGCCCGCGGGTAGCGTGCCGAAGCTGCCCATCGGGCCGGGCTTCGCCATCGCCGCGGCGTTGCACGGCGGCCGCCTCGCGGTGGCCGATCCCAGGGCAGTCCCCGCGGGGAAATATGCCCGCGCCGCGCTCGAATCCCTCGGCGTGTGG
>JAAOZZ010000350.1 GCA_012274175.1 Betaproteobacteria bacterium | reverse complement strand
GTAGGTGAGCTCGTCCAGCGCCGCGGCGAACGGCACGCCGCCGGCGATGCGCAGCACTTCCTCGAGGGTCAGTTCCTTCACCTTGTCCTCCTTCGATGCGAGTCGCCTTCGATCCGGCGGGCCGATTGGCGCGTCCCGACCGGTGAAGCGAATCCTATGCAGCGCGGGACGGGAAGGCTGCGAAGAATCCCAATTCGCTCGATGGCCATTTCCGGCCGCACGCCGCGCCGTTGAACCCAAACTGCCGCAGGGGATCTGAAGGAGATCGCAGTGGACGCGTATCCGAAGACGCAACGCTATCGAATCGCCCTGCACCGCGCGAAGGGCTGCTACTTCGCGCGCGTGGTCGATATCCCCGGATGCGTGTGCCGCGGCGCCTCCGAAGTCGAGGCGGTGGAGAACGCCCGCACGGCCATTCGCGCCTATCTCTGGGTGGCGCAGGCGCTGGCGGGCGACCCGGCGCTGGTGGAGCTCGAGATCTCGGCGTGAGCCCACGCCCTGCCCGCACCCCCTCGGCGCGAAATCCCGAGGTTGTGTACTCTAGTCTTCACACCCCCGCGCATCGGTTGCTGCTTTGCAGCAGAGAGGAGACATCGCCGTGGCGAAGTATTCGACCGGGAACATCCATACCGTGGCTCTAGCGGGCCACGGCGGGGCGGGAAAGACGATGCTGGCCGAGGCCCTGCTGTGGAAAGCCGGAGTGATCGGCGCGATGGGAAGTACGGAACGCGGCAACACGGTGTGCGACTTCGATCCCCTCGAGAAGCAATACGGCCACTCGCTCAATTCGTCCCTGGTGAATTTTCCCTACAAGGGAATCCACGTCCACCTGATCGACACCCCCGGCATGCCCGACTTCGCCGGGCAGTCCATCTCCGCCCTCGCTGCCGTGGAGACCGCGGTGATCGTGATCAACGCGCAGACCGGCATCGAGCTCAACACCACGCGCATGATGCGCTCGGCCGCGCGCCGCGGGCTCTGCCGCATGATCCTCGTGAACAAGATCGACGCGGACAACGTGGACCTCGAGGGACTGCTCACGCGCATCCAGGAAGTGTTCGGCAAGGAATGCCTGCCGATCAACCTGCCTTCCCACGGCGGCAAGGACGTGGTCGACTGCTTCTTCACTCCCGACGGCGAAGCGGATTTCTCCTCGGTGAAGGCGGCCCATTCGGCGCTGGTGGACCAGGTGGTGGAAGTCGACGAGGCCCTCATGGCGCTCTACCTCGAGCAGGGCGAGGAGATCACACCCGAACAGCTGCACGCGCCCTTCGAGAAGGCGCTGCGGGAAGGCCACCTCATCCCGGTGTGCTTCGCCTCGGCGCGCACGGGCGCGGGTGTCACGGAGTTCCTCGAAATCCTGGCCAAGCTCGCTCCCGACGCGACCGAGGGCAATCCGCCGCCCTTCCTGCTCTCGGCCGGCACCGAGGGCGAGGAATTCCACGCCGAGCCCGATCCCTCGAAGCACGTGCTCGCCCACGTGTTCAAGATCATCATGGATCCATACGTGGGCAAGGTCGCCGTCTTCCGCGTGCACCAGGGCACGATCCACAAGGACACGCCGCTCTACATCGGCGAAGGCAAGAAGCCCTTCAAGACCGGCCACCTCTACCAGCTCCAGGGCAAGGAATACGTCGAGACCGATTCGCTCGTGCCCGGCGACCTGGGAGCGGTGACCAAGATCGAGGAGATCGAGTTCAACGCCGTGCTGCACGATTCCCACGACGAGGACCACATCCGCCTGCGATCGCTGGAATTTCCCACGCCCATGCACTCGATCGCGGTGGAGACCAAGAAGAAGGGCGACGAGCAGCGCCTCTTCGAGGTCCTGCACAAGCTGGAAGTCGAGGACCCGTGCCTTTGGATCGAGCGCCACCCGACCACCCATGAGACGGTGCTGCGGGGCCTGGGCGACCTGCACATGCGCACCAAGCTCGAGAAGATGCTTACGCAGTACAAGATGGACGTCACCACCAAGCCGCCGAAGATCCCCTACCGTGAGACCGTGACGCGCCGCGCCGAAG
Organism: Betaproteobacteria bacterium; assembly: GCA_012274175.1. Lineage (GTDB taxonomy): Bacteria > Pseudomonadota > Gammaproteobacteria > Burkholderiales > Usitatibacteraceae > Usitatibacter. The sequence goes on along the minus strand of JAAOZZ010000350.1, from coordinate 10,698 downwards.
GCCACTGCCGCCACAAGAAGCAGACGGGAGGCGCGGGACAGTTCGGCGAGGTGTTCCTCAGGATCGAGCCGCTCGCGCGCGGCTCAGGCTTCGAGTTCGGGAGCGAGGTGAAGGGCGGCGTGATTCCCACGGTCTTCATCCCCGCGGTGGAGAAGGGCGTGCGCCAGGCGTTGGACCACGGCGTGATCTCGGGTTATCCGGTCGAGGACATCCGCGTGATCGTCTACGACGGCAAGAGCCACGACGTGGACTCCAAGGAGATCGCCTTCGTCACCGCCGGACGCAAGGCCGTGATCGACGCGATCCTCAAGGCCTCCCCCATCATGCTCGAGCCGATCGTGAACATCGAGATCACCGCGCCCGATCGCTTCGTGGGCGACCTCACCTCGGATCTCTCCGGCAAGCGCGGCCAGGTGACCGGCACCGAGTCCACCGGGGGCGGCCTCATGTCGGTCACGGGCGTGGTGCCCCTTTCGGAAGTGGCGGAGTACCAGTCGCGGCTGCGGTCGGTCACTGGCGGGCAGGGCGCCTACACCGTGGAATTCAGCCACTACGCCCCGGTGCCCCCGCCGATGCAGCAGCAGCTCGCCTCCCAGTTCAAGCTGGAGCGCGAGGAGGACTGATCCCGGTCTGCGGTCGGGCCCGGTTTTCGCTTCCTGAAATCCCGCGATTTCCGGTTGACTTCGCCGCCGCGCGGGTGCATTTTTGGCGCAACAAAGCGTCACACAAGCCAGAAGCAATCCCAAGGCAAGGACGGAAGACCGGGGGGTCCGATGTTCGTCATCCGCGACCAGCAGTTGCGGCTCCTGTTGCTCGCCCAGCTCATTCGCGAGCTGCAGCAGGCCACCGAGGAAAAGGCGCCGCCGCCGCCGGGGTTCACCGAGAAGCAGCTCGAGGAGTTGCGCTGCCTCTCGTCCGCGGAGCTGGTGAAGCTCTCGGAGATGACCGAGCCGAGGGTGGCGATCGAGATCGACGCCGGATCCCTCGAGCACGGCCTGCGGCAAGTGGACTACCTCACCAAGCGATCGCGCCAGCTCGAGTACTTCATCCGCCACGGCGCCACGTCGAACATGCTCTCCAAGCTCTTCCACATCTCGTCGGCGGATGTGACCCTCAAGCGCCGGCTCTTCGCGGGGACGAGCTCGGCGCTGCGCCGCCCGGCGATGCCGCCCCACGGGGTGCGCGAGCGCATCCAGCAGCGCTGGTTCGAGGTCCGCAAGGGCAAGGAGCGCGAGCCGATCCGCGCCGAGGACTACGAGGAGCTGCACGCCGATTACCCGCAGCACACCTTCGCGACCCTCTGGGCCGTGGTGCACGAGTTCGACAAGGATTAGCGACGGGGGAGGAGGAGTAAAAAAGAGCGAGGACGGGGCGGCCAAAGCCGCCCCGCTTCGTTTCTTATGTATCATCGAGCCCAGCGGCAGCGCCCTGCAGGGTATCGCCGAACCGGATCTCACGAAAGAAAAAAAGGGGGTTGCCAATGCGCACGATGGTGTCCTGCATTTTCCGCGGGCTCGCGGTACTTCTCCTTGCGGGCGCGGCGCAAGCCGCGCCCTTCGCGTACATCACGGAGCTCACTTCCGGAACCGTGACCGTGATCGATACGGCCACCAATACCACGGTGGCGAGCGTTCCGGTGGGAGGGGCTCCCTTCGCGGCCGCGGTCAATCCCACCGGCGCCTTCGCCTATGTGGCGAACGCGGCGACCAACGACGTATCCGTGCTGAGCACGGCAACCAACACGGTGGTCGCAACCATTCCCGTGGGTGCGTCGCCCCAGGGCATCGCCGTCAACGCCGCCGGCACGCGGGTGTACGTGGCGAATACCGGCGGCAGCTCGATCTCGGTGATCGATGCGGCCACCAACACCGTGATCGCCACCATCGTCGTGGGCGCGTCGCCGGTGGGCGTGGTGGTGAATGCGTCCGGCACCCGTTTGTACGTGGCCGAAGCCGGCGGCAACTCGGTATCCGTCATCGACACGGCAACCAACACCGTGGTGGCGAGCGTCGCCGTGGGGGCGACACCGATTGGCATCGACCTGACCCCGGCGGGCACCTTTGTCTACGTGACCAACTCGGCAGCGAACAGCGTTTCCGTGATCGACACGGCGACCAACACCGTGACCGCGACCATTCCGGTGGGCGCGAGTCCCGTCGGCGTCCGCGTGAGCCCGGCGGGAACCGTGGCGTACGTGGCCAACAGCGCCTCCAACAATGTGTCCGCGATCGACACCGCGACCAACACCGTGACGGCGACCATCGCGACGGGCGTCGACCCGCTCGGCGTCGACTTCCTGCCGAGCGGCGCACGCGCCTACGTCACCAATGCCGTCGACGACACCGTGAGCGTCATCGACGTCGCGACCAGCACAGTGGTGGCCACGCTGCCCGCGGCCACCACTCCGGTCTCGCTCGGCAGGTTCATCGGCGGCGCCCCGCTGGCGACCGTGGCCGTGTCGCCCGTGCCCACGCTATCGGAATGGGCCCTCGTCCTGCTCGGCCTGCTGCTCGCCGGCGTTGGCGCTAGAGGTGTCCGTCGATCTCGCGCCGGATGAACTCGTGGAAGTGCACCATGCCGTCTTCCATGGGCGACTGGTACGGCCCGTGCTCCTCGCGCCCGTCCTCGAGGAGCGCCTTGCGGCCCTGGGTCATGCGCAGGCAGATCTCCTCGTCCTCGAGCGCCGTCTCGTGATACGCCTTCTGCTCGGCCTCGACGAACTCGCGCTCGAATAGCGCGATCTCCTCGGGGTAATAGAACTCGATCACATTCGTGCAGCGCTCGGGCCCGCGCGGATGCAGCGTCGAGATCACGAGCACGTGCGGGTACCACTCGACCATCACGTTCGGGTAGTACGTGAGCCAGATGGCGCCGTGGGGCGGCGGGACTCCGTTGCGGAACCGCAGCACCTGCTCGTGCCAGCGCTTGTAGGTCTCGGAGCCAGGCTTGCCCAGCGCCTTGTTCACTCCCACGGTCTGCACGTTGTACCAGTCGCCGAATTCCCACCGCAGGTCGTCGCAGGTCACGAAGTTGCCCAGCCCGGGGTGGAACGGGCCCACGTGGTAGTCCTCCAGGTACACCTCGACGAAGGTCTTCCAGTTGAACGCGTAGTCGACGGTTTCGACCTTGTCCAGCACGTAGCCTTCGAAGTCGAGCTCCTTCGCGACACCCAATCGCGCGAGGTCGCGCGCGACTTCGCGCTTGCCGTTGAAGAGCATGCCGTTCCACTTCGCGAGCGACTGGCGCGGAAGGTCCAGGCACGGGTGGTCGGGAAACTCCGGCGCGCCCAGGTGCTTGCCCTCGCCGCTGTAGCTCCAGCGGTGCAGGGGACACGTGATGGTTCCCCCGGGAAGCGAACCGTGGCCCTTCAGGATGATCGCCTGCCGGTGGCGGCAGACGTTGGAGACCAGGTCATGGCGGCCTGCATTGTTGACGAGCGACCACGCGCCGCCGCTGCGCCAGTCGAGCACGCGGAAGTCGCCCGCATGGGGCGCCATCTGCTCGTGGGCCACGTAGCCGGGGCCCTGCTCGAAGAGAAATTTGCGTTCGATTTCCGCCACTTCCGGGTCGAAGTACCACGAAAGCGGCAGATGGGGAGACGTGCGCGCAAGCACGCGCTGACTCGCGAGATCCGACATTATCCGCACCTCCAGGACCGATGAAGATGAAAACAACAGCGGGCTAATCGAGTCAGCTAGCTTTTAACTCTGCAGCTCCGTCCCGGGTATTCCTGCCCTAGTATGTTGGGCCGAGTTCCCTTAGTTTTCAAGACCTTTGGTGTAAAATTCCCGGCTACCGGCAAAACTCCGCAAGGCCCCTTTCCCATGGCTGAAAACAAACCGTCCCCCGCGGCCGACCCGGCCACTTTCGAGCTGGCCCTGGAGGAGCTCGAAGCGATCGTCGCGCGCATGGAAGACGGCAAGCTTCCCCTCGAGGAATCCCTCGCCGCATACCAGCGCGGAGCGCAATTGATCCGGTATTGCGAGTCGAAGCTGACGGACGCCCAGGCGCGCATCGCCGTGCTCGACGGCGACACCTTGCGCGACTTCACGCCCGACGCGAAGTGAGCGCACCGGACTTCCAGGCCTGGTCGCGCGAGGTCGCGGGTCGGATGGAAACGGCGCTGGCCGAGCTGATCCCCGCCTCGCGCATCGCGCCGGCGCGCCTGCACGATGCGATGCGCTACTCGACCCTGGGCGGGGGCAAGCGCGTGCGCGCGATGCTCGTCTTCGCCGCCGGGGAGCTTGCGGGCGCGGAAGCCAGGCGACTGGAGATCGCGGCGGCCGCGGTGGAAGCGATCCACGCCTACTCGCTCATCCACGACGACCTGCCCTGCATGGACGACGACGTGCTTCGCCGCGGCAAGCCCACCTGCCACGTGGAGTTCGACGAGGCGACGGCGCTGCTCGCGGGAGACGCGCTGCAAAGCCTCGCGTTCCAGCTCCTGAGCGAGCACGGCCTGGCCGACGATCCCCGGGAGCAGTTGCGCATGATCCAGCTCTTCTCCGCCGCGTGCGGCGCGCGCGGCATGGCGGGGGGGCAGGCGATCGACCTCGATGCGGTGGGCAAGGCGCTCACCCTGCCCGAGCTCGAGCACATGCACATCCTCAAGACCGGCGCCCTGATCCGCGCCTCGGTGCTGCTGGGCGCCCACTGCGGCACGGGACTCGCCGCGGGCGATTTCGAGCACCTCGACCGCTACGGCAAATGCGTGGGCCTCGCCTTCCAGGTGGTCGACGACATCCTCGACGAGGAAGGCGATTCCGCGACCCTCGGCAAGACGGCGGGCAAGGACCGGGCGGCGAGCAAGCCCACCTACACCAGCATCCTGGGGCTGCCCGCGGCCAAGCGCCTCGCCTCCGACCTCCTCGCCCAGGCCCAAGAGGCGCTCGCCGGGTTCCAGGACCGCTCGCGACGCCTCGCGGAGCTCGCCGATTTCATCGTGCAGCGCCGGCGGTAGAATGGGCTTTCACCCATGAGCGCCTATCCCCTCCTCGAAACGGTCGACGACCCGGCGGACCTGCGGGGCTTCGACCGCAAGCAGCTCGCCCAGCTCGCCGGCGAGCTGCGCGCCTTCATCGTGGACTCGGTCGCCGCGACGGGCGGGCACCTGTCCGCGAACCTCGGCACGGTGGAGCTCACGATCGCGCTGCATTACGTCTTCCACACGCCCGACGACCGGCTGATCTGGGACGTGGGCCACCAGACCTACGGCCACAAGATCCTCACCGGACGGCGCGAGGGCATGGGGCGGCTGCGCCAGAAGGGCGGCATCGCGGGCTTTCCGCGGCGCGAGGAAAGCGTCTACGACGCCTTCGGCACGGCCCACTCCTCCACCTCGATCTCCGCGGCGATCGGCATGGCGGTGGCGGCGCGCCGGCGCGGCCTCGACCATCGCGTGGTGGCCGTGATCGGCGACGGCGCGATGACGGCCGGCATGGCCTTCGAGGCGCTCAACAACGCGAAGCAGGCGAACGCGAACGTGATCGTCGTGCTGAACGACAACGACATGTCGATCTCGGAGAACGTGGGCGCGCTCAACAACTACCTCGCCAAGCTCATGTCGGGACGCTTCTACGCTGCCACCAAGAAGACCGCGGAGAAGATGCTCTCGGGAGCGCCCGCCATGAAGGAGCTCGCCAAGCGATTCGAGGAACATGCCAAGGGCATGCTCACACCCTCCACGCTCTTCGAGGAGTTCGGCTTCAACTACACCGGGCCCATCGACGGGCACAACCTCGACGTGCTGGTGGACACCCTCACGAACGTGAAGCGCCTCGCAGGCCCGCAGTTCCTGCACGTGGTGACGCGCAAGGGCCAGGGCTACAAGCTCGCCGAGGAAGACCCGATCGCGTACCACGGCCCCGGCAGTTTCGACCCGGGCGTGGGCATCGTGAAGGCGAAGCCCGCGCCTGACGCGCGTCCGAAGCCCACCTACACCCAGGTCTTCGGCGACTGGCTCTGCGACATGGCGCGGCAGGACACGCGCCTGGTGGGCGTCACGCCCGCGATGCGCGAGGGCTCCGGCCTCGTCAAGTTCTCCCAGGAATTCCCCGACCGCTACTTCGACGTGGGCATCGCGGAGCAGCACGCGGTCACTTTCGCCGCGGGGCTCGCGGTGGAGGGCCTCAAGCCCGTGGTCGCCATCTACTCCACCTTCCTGCAGCGCGCGTACGACCAGATGATCCACGACGTGGCGCTGCAGAACCTGCCCGTGGTCTTCGCGCTCGACCGCGCCGGGCTGGTGGGCGCCGACGGTCCCACGCACCACGGGGCCTTCGACCTTTCGTTCATGCGCTGCATCCCGAACCTCACGGTGATGGCGCCGGCCGACGAGAACGAATGCCGGCAGATGCTCTACACCGCTTTCATGCTCGAAGGCCCCGCGGCCGTGCGCTACCCGCGCGGCATCGGCGTGGGCGTGGAGGTGGTGCAGGAAATGAAGGCGCTGCCGGTGGGGCGGGGCGAGGTGCGTCGCGAAGGCAAGCGCGTGGCGATCCTCGCTTTCGGCGCGATGGTGAAGCCCGCCCTCGAGGCGGGCGCGGAGCTCAATGCCACGGTGGCCAACATGCGGTTCGTGAAGCCGCTCGACCGCGAGCTCGCCTTCCGGCTGGCGACGACCCACGACCTGGTCGTCACCGTCGAGGAGAACGTGGTCGCCGGCGGCGCGGGCGCGGCGGTGGCCGAGGCGCTCTCCGAAAGCGGGGTCCAAGTCCCCCTGCTGATGCTGGGGCTTCCCGATGCCTTCGTCGAGCATGGCGACAGCGCGCAGCTCCTCGCCGATTGCGGCCTGGATGCGTCGGGCATCGCGAAGTCCGTGCGCGAGCGCCTCGCGCGAGCCGGGCGCCGTCCCGGAAAGGCCGCCTGACGATGCGCGCGGCGTACATCGCGATCTTCGCCGGGGCGCTGGCCGCCGGCACTGCAGCGGGCGCGGCCGACCGGCCCTGCGGCAAGGCGGAGGCCGCGGCCGCGCAGAAATCCGTCGATCGCGTCGAGAGCTGGGCGAGCCTCGAGAAGGCCTGGCGCGACTACCGCCAGTGCGACAGCGGCGACGTGGCCGACGTCTACACCGACGCGCTGCTGCGGCTCATCGTCGATTGGAAGGACGTCTCCGAGCTGAACGCCGCGATGGCGAAGGATCCGCAGTACCGTGATTTCGTCCTCGCGCACTTGCGAAGCGACGCGGCGAAGGACGATCGGCCCACGGTGTATTCCCGCGCGAAGGCGAGCTGCCCCTCCGGGCTCGACGCCTTCTGCACCGAGATCGCCGGCGCGACCAAGGGCGCGGCCGCGGCATCGAAGATGCAGATGCCGGACTTCGCGCCCCTGCAGCCCATCGGTTCCGCTCCGGCGAAGCCGGAAGCGGGCAAGGCGAAGTAGCGCGGCGATGCGGCTCGCGGGGAGGGTCGCGCTCGTCACCGGTGCCGCGCAAGGCATCGGGTTCGCGTGCGCCGAGGCGCTTGCCGCCGAGGGCGCGCGGGTGGTGCTCGCCGACGTGAACGAGGCCGCGGCCCAGCGCGCCCTCGGACGGTTGCATGAGGCGAAGCGCGAGGCGGTGTTCGTCCCATGCGACGTGTCCCATCGCGACCAGGTGGCGCTTGCCGTGGCCGAAGCCGTGCGCGCATACGGCAAGCTCGACATCCTCATCGCGAACGCGGGCGTTGTGCACGGAGCCGATTTCCTCGAGCTCGAGGAGTCGGATTTCGACCGCGTGATCGCGGTGAACCTGAAGGGCGTGTTCCTCGCCGGCCAGGCGGCGGCGCGCCAGATGGCGAGGCAGGGCACGGGCGGGGCCATCGTCAACATGTCGAGTGTCAACGCCGTGCTCGCCATCGCCAACCAGGTCCCCTATGTCGTGTCCAAGGGAGCGGTAAATCAGTTGACCAAGGTGATGGCCCTGGCGCTCGCCCCCCATCGCATCCGCGTGAACGGCATCGGCCCCGGCACGATCCTCACCGATCTCGCGAAGACCGCGGTGCTCGGCAACCGCGAGGCGGAGCGCAAGATCCTCTCGCGCACGCCGATGGGCCGCATGGGCGAGCCCGAGGAGATCGGCAAGGTGGCGGCGTTCCTGGTGAGCGACGACGCCTCCTATCTCACCGGCCAGACGATCTACCCGGACGGGGGCCGACTCGCGTTGAACTACACCGTGCCGGTGGCGGACTAATCCGGTAAGCTACGCGCCCTCGACATTCCCCGATGAAAGGCCGTTCCATGATGCGCATCGCCCTTGCCGCCGCGCTCCTTGCCGCCGCGAGCGCCGCTTCCGCCGCCGATTCCGGCATCCTGAAGCCGAATTGCGAGCCCAAGCCCGAGATGCCGCGCGCCCAGATGCGCGGCGAGGGCCGGGTCATGGAGCGCTTCAACCACGACGTGAAGGTCTACCAGGAATGCATGAAGTCGTTCATCACCGAGCGCCAGGCGGCGATGAAGGCCAACGAGGCGGCCGCGAACGATGCGATCGCCGATTACAACGACACCATGAAGAAGCTGAACGAGCAGGCCAAGGAGCACTTCTGAGCGCTCGTCCCCGCGGCCCTATTTGACGACGCTGCGGTCCTGCCCGAAGAGGATCCGGCGTTCCGCCTCGCCGCGGGGCGCCCCCGGGTTCGGATTCACTTCCTTCGCGCGTGCGTAGGCCCGGGTGGTCGCCGGGCGCGCGCGGATGGCCGCGTGCCAGCGCTTGAGGTTCGGGAACTGTTCCAGGTCCTGCCCCTGGCGATCCGGGATGATCCAGGGATAGCAGGCCATGTCGGCAATGGTGTACTCGGAGCCCACGATGAACGCGCGGCCCACGAGGCGCTTGTCGAGCACCGCGTACAGGCGCGAGGTTTCCTTCACGTAGCGGTCGATCGCGTAGGCGATCTTCTCCGGCGCGTAGTGCGCGAAGTGGTGGTTCTGCCCCGCCATGGGACCCAGCCCCGCCATCTGCCACATGAGCCACTCGAGCGCCTGCACCTGGCCGCGCAGGTCCTTCGGGATGAATCGCCCCGTCTTGCCGGCGAGGTAGAGCAGGATCGCCCCCGACTCGAACACGCTGATGGCCTTGCCGCCGTCCGCCGGCCCGTGGTCCACGATCGCGGGGATGCGGTTGTTGGGCGAGATCGCGAGGAACGCGGGGTCGAACTGCTCGCCCTTGCCGATGTTCACGGGCTTGAGGCGATAGGGGATGCCCGCCTCCTCGAGGTACATCGTGATCTTGTGCCCGTTGGGGGTGGTCCAGTAGTAGAGGTCGATCATGGGCGGCATCCGTCGTGAAGGGACATCGAACGGCGATGATGGCAGAAATTCCCGGGGTGTTCAGCGCCCGAGCGGCCCCACGTCGCTGCGGTGATACTGGTCGGGCCAATGCACCTCGGCCTTCAGATCCCGCGCGGCGTGGCGCGGCCAATAGGGGTCGCGCAGCATCGCGCGCGCGAGGCACACGGCGTCGGCCTGCCCCAGGGAGAGGATCTGCTCGGCTTGCACCGGCTCGCTGATGAGGCCCACGGCGAGGGTGGGCATCGCGGCCTCGCGGCGGATCGCATCGGAAAAGGGCACCTGGTAGCCGGGGCCCAGCGCGATCTTCTGGGTGGCGATGTTGCCCCCGCTCGAGCAGTCGATGAGGTCGACGCCGGCCTGCTTCAGCCGCTTGCAGAGCTCGATCGATTGCGCGAGGTCCCAGCCGCCGTCGGCCCAGTCCGTGGCGGAAATGCGATAGAACACCGGCTTGTCCTGGGGCCACGCCGCGCGCACCGCCCGCGCGACCTCGAGGGAAAAGCGCATCCGGTTTTCCAGGGAGCCGCCGTACTCGTCGGTGCGCCGGTTCGACAGTGGCGAGCAGAAGCTGTGCAGCAGGTAGCCGTGGGCGCCATGGATCTCCACCACGTCGAAGCCGGCGGCGAGCGCATGGTTCGCGCCGCGCACGAAGTCCTCGACCGTGGCCGCGATCTCGTCCTTCGTCATCGCGCGCGGCGCCGGATAGTCGCCGAACGGGATCGCGCTCGGTCCCAGGGCCTCCCACGCGCCTTTCGCCGCCGCGAGGGGCTTGCCCCCGAGCCAGGGCTTGTCGCACGAGGCCTTGCGGCCCGCATGGGCGATCTGGATCGCGGGCACCGAGCCTCGCGCGCGGATGAAATCGGCGATGGGCTTCCACGCGGCGGCGTGCGCCGGGGACCAGATTCCCGCGTCCCACGGGGTGATGCGTCCCACGGGCGTCACGCCGCTCGCCTCGACGCATACCATTCCCGCGCCGCCGGCGGCGCGGCTGCCCAGGTGCACGAGGTGCCAATCGTTGGGCATGCCATCCTCGCTCGAGTATTGGCACATCGGCGAGACGAAGACGCGGTTGGGGAAGGTGATCGAGCGCAGCGTGAAAGGCGAGAAGAGTCGCGACATGGGGACCGGTAGGAGGGAAGTGGGAAAGTTGGCATAGTACGGGTTGCCTGGATCGTTGTGACTTTCGATGCCTTCCCCGGTTCTCACCGTGCGCGCCGGACCGCGCGCCCTCGATCGGATCCGGTCCGCGGGGCTCGATCCCATGGACGTGGAGATCGTGCCGGGCGCCGCGGGCGGCCCCAAGGGCCTGGGCATCGCGGGGCTCGATCGCGCGATCTTCGGCGGCTGGCTCGCCTCCGCTCCCCGCGTGCGCCATCTCGTGGGCGCCTCCATCGGCGCCTGGCGCTTCGCCGCCGCGTGCCGCGCCGATCCGCTGCACGC
>JAAOZZ010000349.1 GCA_012274175.1 Betaproteobacteria bacterium | reverse complement strand
TCCGCGTCCACCTGGAGGAATTCGCACCGGGCGTCGAACGCCGGAGCGGCAGCGAACTTGAGGGTGAAATCGAGCCGCTTGCCCACGAGGAGCACGCGGTCGGCGCGGGCGAGGACCTCGGCGAAGGCGCCCAGGCTCGGGTCCGCGATGCCGCGAGGACTCTCCATCCCGACCACGGGCACTCCGGCCGCGGCCTCGAGCGCTGTCATGGAAGTGCGCCCCGCGCGCGTCATGCACGAGGGCCCGCAAACGACCAGCGGACGGGATCCGGCCCGCAGCAGCTCGAGCAATGCGCGCGCATCGGCCCCATCGAGCGCCATCGGCTCCGGCGCGAAGTCCGCCGCCATCGGCATCCGATCCATCGCGCAGCCGCCCTCGAGCGCATCGGTGGGGAGGCTCAGGTGCACCGGCCCGGGCCGGCCGCTGCGCGCGATGCGCACGGCGCGGGCGAAATCGGCGGCGATATCCTGCGCTCCGGCGCAGGCCCATGCTGCCTTGCACAGGGGGGCGGCCACGTCGGCCTGGCGCATTTCCTGGAATGCACCCCGGCCGATCTGGTCGTTGGGCGCGTGTCCCGAGAGCAGCACCACGGGCGCTTCGGCCATCGCGGCCGTATAGAGGGCCGAGACGGCATTCGCGTGCCCCGGACCGCCGGTGACGAGGGCGATTCCCACTTCTCCCGTGAGCCGTGCCCAGGCGTCGGCCATGTGCACCGCGGCCGCTTCGTGGCGCACGTGGAGGAGCGCGATGCCCGCGTCGAGCGTGGCATCGAAGAGGGGCATGACATGGTTGCCCGACAGCGTGAACACGCGCGCGACGCCGGCGATATCGAGGGCTTGCGCCAATGCGTCCGCGCCGCGTTTTCTTTCCATGCTCATGGGGACATTGGTCCGGGAGGTTCCAGGACCCCCATTGTCCCCGAGTGCGGCCCGCGGAAAAAGCTATGATCCGCCCTGACCGCCCGGGTGGTGGAATGGTATACACAGCGGGCTTAAAACCCGCCGCCGCAAGGCATGCCGGTTCGAATCCGGCCCCGGGCACCAGGATTGCGCCGAATGTAGGACTCTGCTTACATCCACGACCCCCCCGGACGCCCTATCGTAAAGATTCCGCAATCTCGGGGACCGTTGCCTCGTGGACGATATCTCGATCGCCCAGCTCGACGCCGAAGCGCATCGCGCCCGCATCCGCGAGGTCGAGCGCGAGATCGAGGCGCTGCGCGGCGAGCTGCATGACGAGCGCGCCCGGTCGACCGAGATCCAGGACTTCCTCGAGCGATCCGCCGAAGGGCTGCATACGGTGGGCGCCGACGGGACGATCCTCTGGGCCAACGACGCGGAGCTCGCGATGCTCGGCTACGCGCGCGAGGAATTCGTGGGGCGGAACATCGCCGAATTCCACGTCGAAGCCGACGTCATCGCGGACATTCTCGAGCGCTTGCTGAAAGGCGAGACCCTGCACAACCGGGCCGCCCGGCTGCGTTGCAGCGACGGCACCATCAAGCACGTCGTCGTGTCGTCCAACGGCATGTTCCGCAACGGCGACTTCGTGTGCATGCGCTTCTTCACCCGCGACGTCACCCGCGAGCGCGAGGCGGAGGTGGCCCAGGCCCGGCTCGCGGCCATCGTCGAGTCCTCCGACGATGCGATCATCAGCAAGACGCTCGACGGGGTGATCACCTCCTGGAACGCGGCGGCCGAGCGCCTGTACGGGTGGACCGCCGCCGAGATGGTCGGCGCCTCGGTGCTCAAGATCGTCCCGCCGGAGATCCACTCGGAGGAGGACACCATCATCGCGCGGATCCGCAGCGGCAAGCGCATCGATCACTACCAGACGGTGCGCGTGGCGAAGGACGGCAGCCGGCGCGAGGTCTCGATCACGGTCTCGCCCGTGCAGGATGCCAGCGGCAAGGTGATCGGCGCCTCGAAGATCGCCCGCGACATCTCCGCGCAGCTCGAGGCGCAGCGCCGCAAGGACCAGTTCCTGGCCATCCTCGCCCACGAGCTGCGCAATCCCCTGGCCCCGATCCGCAACGCCATCTCGGTTTTCAAGCAGGACTGCGTCACGCCGGATCAGCGCCGGCGCGCGCAGCAGATCGCCGAGCGGCAGACCGAGCACATGGCCCGGCTTCTCGACGACCTGCTCGACGTATCGCGCATCACGACCGGGCGCGTCGAGCTCAAGCGGCAGCGCGTGGAGCTGCGCGGGCTGCTGGAACATTCGGTGGAAGCGGTCAAGTCCCAGATCGACGCGAGGGGACATTCCCTTCATTTGGCGCTCGAGGAGGGCGACATCTGGCTCGATGCCGATCCCGTGCGCGTGCAGCAGATTGTCGCCAACTTGCTGGTGAACGCGGCCAAGTACACGGATCGCGGCGGCAGGATCGAGTTGCGGGCTCGGCGCGAAGGATCGCAAGCCGTGATCACGGTCGCGGACAACGGGATCGGCTTCGCGCCGGAAATGGCGCCGCGGCTCTTCCAGCTGTTTTCCCAGGCCGACGGCGCCTTCGAACGCGCGGCGGGAGGCTTGGGCATCGGCCTCGCCCTGGTGCGGGAATTCGTCGAGCGGCATGGCGGTTCGGTGCAGGCGACGAGCGAGGGCCCCTCGCTGGGGAGCCAATTCACCGTCCGCCTGCCGTGCGAACCGCCGGGCGCGTTGGATGCGCCCAACCCAACCGACGGACCGCGGGAAAGCTAGGCCGGGACCCGGGCTTCGCCCATGGCCGCGGCCATGCGCTCCACCGCCTTGCGGATGTTGTCCAGGGATGTCGCGAACGAGATGCGCAGGTAGCCCTCGGCCCCGAACGCGGACCCGGGCACCGCGGCCACCGCCTGGGGCTGGGCCAGCAGGTAGTCGCAGAGCGCGAGATCCGTCGGCGCCGGGATCTTGCCCGCCGCGTGCAGGTTGCGGATCGCCTCGCGGCAGTCGGGAAAGGCGTAGAAGGCGCCGGCAGGCTGCAGGCACTTCACGCCCGGAATGCGGTTGAGGCCCTCGGCCACGAACTTGCCGCGCTCCTTGAACGCCGCCGCCATGGGCTCGATGCACGACTGGTCGCCGGTCAACGCCGCCTCGGCCGCGTACTGCGAGATCGAGGTGGGGTTCGAGGTGCTGTGGGACTGCACGTTCTCCATCGCCTCGATGAGCTCCTGGGGGCCGCCGCAGTAGCCGATGCGCCACCCCGTCATGGCATACGCCTTCGACACCCCGTTCATCACGAGCGTCTGCGGGTAGAGGTCCGGGCAGACGTTCAGGATGTTCACGAACTTCGAGCCGTCGAGCAGGATGTGCTCGTACATGTCGTCGCTCGCGATGACGATGCGCGGATGCTGCCGCAGCACGTCGCCGATGGCGCGGAGCTCTTCGGCGGTATACACGGCGCCCGAGGGGTTCGACGGGCTGTTGATCCAGATGAGGCGCGAGCGCGGGGTGATCGCGTTCTTCAATTGCAGGGGCGTGATCTTGAAGCCCTGCTCGATGCCGGCGTGGACGAACACCGGCTTCGCGTCGGCCATCTGGGCCATGTCCGGGTAGGACACCCAGTACGGCGCGGGGATGATCGCCTCGTCGCCCGGGTTGAGCAGCGCGAGGCACATGTTGAACGAGGTCTGCTTGCCGCCACTGGACACCAGGATCTGCTTCTCGGTGTAGTCGAGGCCGTTCTCGCGCTTGAACTTGGCGATGATCGCCTTCTTGAGCGAGGGAGTGCCGCCCGCGGCCGTGTACTTGGTGAACCCCTTGTGGATGGCCGCGATGGCCGCGTCCTTGATGAACTGGGGCGTGTCGAAGTCCGGCTCGCCCGCGCCCATGGAGATCACGTCCTTGCCTTCCGCCTTCAGGCGCGCCGCCTTCGCGGACACGGCGAGCGTGGGGGACGGCTTGATCACCTTCAGGCGGTTGGCGACGAGCGACATGCGTTTCTCCAGGGATGGCGGGTGGAAAAGGGCGGGTTCACCCCCATTTTACGTGTTTGTCGCGGTGCAGCGCAGCCCCCAAAACCGCTAAAATCTCCTGTTGCCCGCCGGAATCCGCCCGCCATGGAAGTCGTTGCATTCCCGAACAGCCCCTTTCGCCTCCACCAGCTCTTCTCCCCGGCCGGCGACCAGCCCCAGGCCATCGACAAGCTGACCGAGGGCCTGAACGACGGCCTGGCGTACCAGACGCTGCTGGGAGTGACCGGATCCGGGAAGACATACACGATGGCCAACGTCATCGCGCGCACCGGGCGGCCCACGCTCGTGATCGCGCCCAACAAGACGCTCGCCGCGCAGCTCTACTCGGAGTTTCGCGAGTTCTTTCCCGAGAATGCGGTCGAGTATTTCGTCTCTTACTACGACTACTACCAACCCGAGGCGTACGTCCCGTCGCGGGACCTGTACATCGAGAAGGACTCCTCGATCAACGAGCACATCGAGCAGATGCGCCTGTCGGCCACCAAGAGCCTGCTCGAGCGCAAGGACGTGGTGATCGTGGCCACGGTGTCGTGCATCTACGGCATCGGGGATCCGAACGACTACCAGGACATGCGCCAGGTGCTGCGCGAGAAGGACCCGGTGCCGCAGCGCGACCTGCTCGCGCGCCTCGCGGGCATGCAGTACACCCGCAACGACATCGACTTCCGGCGCGGCACCTTCCGGGTGCGCGGCGACACGATCGACGTCTTCCCGGCGGAAAACAGCGAGCAGGCGCTGCGGGTCGCGCTCTACGACGACGTGATCGAGTCCCTCACGCTCTTCGACCCGCTCACCGGGGAGCTCCTGCACCGGATCCCGCGCTTCACCCTCTACGCGAAGAGCCACTACGTGACGCCGCGCTCGACAGTGATGCGCGCGATCGAGGCGATCAAGGTGGAGCTGCGCGAGCGGCTGGCGGAGTTCCAGGCCCAGGGCAAGCTGCTGGAGCTGCAGCGCCTGCAGCAAAGGACCCACTTCGACCTCGAGATGATGAACGAGCTCGGGTTCTGCAAGGGCATCGAGAACTACACCCGGCACCTGTCGGGGCGCGCTCCCGGGGAACCGCCGCCCACGCTGATCGACTACCTGCCGCGCGAGGCACTCATCGTGATCGACGAGAGCCACGTGACGGTCCCCCAGATCGGCGGCATGTTCAACGGCGACCGCGCGCGCAAGCAGACCCTGGTGGACTACGGGTTCCGCCTGCCCTCGGCGCTCGACAACCGTCCGCTCAAGTTCGAGGAATTCGAGCGCCAGGTGCGACAGGCGATCTTCGTGTCCGCGACGCCCGCGGAGTACGAGCGCACCCACGCCGCGCAGGTGGTGGAGCAGGTCGTGCGTCCCACCGGACTCGTGGATCCCGTGGTGGTGCTGCGTCCCGCATCGTCCCAGGTGGACGACCTGCTCTCCGAAGTGGCCAAGCGGGTCGCTGTTAACGAGCGCGTGCTGGTGACCACGCTCACCAAGCGCATGGCGGAGGATCTCACCGACTACCTGGCGGAGCACGGCGTGAAGGTGCGCTACCTGCACTCCGACATCGACACCGTCGAGCGCGTGGAGATCATCCGCGACCTGAGGAAGGGCCTCTTCGACGTGCTGGTGGGCATCAACCTGCTGCGCGAGGGCCTCGACATCCCGGAGGTGTCGATGGTGGCGATCCTCGACGCGGACAAGGAAGGATTCCTGCGCTCGAGCCGCTCTCTGATCCAGACGATCGGGCGCGCGGCGCGCCACATCAACGGCACCGCGATCCTCTACGCCGACGCGATGACCGATTCCATGCGCCTGGCGATCGGCGAGACCGACCGCCGGCGCGCGAAGCAGGTGGCGTTCAACCTCGCCCACGGCATCGAGCCCAAGGGCATCTCCAAGCGCATCAAGGACATGATCGACGGCGTGTACGATCCCGAAAGCGCCCGGGAGACGCGCAAGGCCGCCGAAGAGGAGTCGAAGTACGACGCCCTGTCCGAGAAGCAGCTCGACCAGCGCATCCGAAGGCTGGAGAAGGACATGCTCGACGCGGCGAGGAACCTGGAATTCGAGCGCGCCGCGAGCCTGCGCGACGAGCTGAAGACGCTGCGCGACCGGCTGATGGCGGTGGGAGGCGAGGGTTGATGACGCGGGCGTGGCTCGCTACGTTCGAAAGCCCGGCTACTTCGCCTACGCCTCCGCCTCCATCGTCCGTGCGGAGAAAGCGGTCGGCACATTCCGAGAGGTGCCGATCACAATTCGGTAGCGGATCGCATGACCATCTGCTTGCTCCATACCGGACATCCTCTACACTTCGAGTTTCCCCTGCCCACACCTGCACCAGAACGCTACCCGATGGAAAGCCCAATGCATAGTAAAACCCGTTCTTTTCTGGCGACACTCGGTGCTGCCTTCCTTTTCCTCGCGTCCAATCCGGCAACCGCGCAGATTTCTCTGGGAACCGCTCAGGCCTTCGCCGTACACGGTGCGTCCACCATCACCAATACCGGCCCGACGGTCGTCAACGGCAACGTTGGCCTCACACCAGGCAGCTCCATAACCGGCTTTCCCCCCGGTGCCATTGTCAACGGAGCGATGCAAATCAACAATTCCGCCGCCGTGCAGGCGAAGACCGACATCAACTCCGCCTTCACCGCTATCAACGCATTGCCGTGCTCGGTGACTTTCGGCGCCGGTCAAGATATCAGTCTCCTTAGCCCGATAAATGCAGCCGTTACCCCGGTCCTCTGCTTCACGTCCAGCGCGCTGATGACGGGCCCGGTTGTCATCAACGGCGCTCCCGGTAACACGATTGTGTTCAAGATCGGTAGCACGCTCACGGTCTCGAATAATGCGGTTACGACCCTCGCAGGCGGCATGAGTTGTGATCAGGTGCTCTGGGGGGTCGGCAGTTCGGCGACCATCGGCACGAACAGCTCTTTCGTCGGAGATATCCTGGCTTTGGCGAGCATTACCCTTAACACGGGCGCCTCCGCAGCAGGAAGAGCGTTCGCACTCAACGGCGCTGTCACGCTCGATACCAACGTCGTCAACCCTTGCGCCCTCTCCTTCCTGGCTGCCGGTGTTTCTGGCATACCCACTCTGTCCGAGTGGGGCCTCATCATTCTCTCTGCGCTGATGATGTTATTCGGCTTGCGCATGGCACGCCGACGAGGGCATGGTGCGGTATAGCGGGGTTGTCGGCAAACGTCGATCTAGCGCTGATTGGGAATGAACGAGCAGGGTATCCAGCGAACTGTCGGAGTGCTATTCGTCTGCACCGGCAACATCTGCCGCTCGCCGACTGCCGAGGGCGTGCTGCGCGAGCTCGCGCGGCGCCGCGGGCTGGGAGCGGACATCCGCGCCGCCTCCGCCGGCACCCACGGCTACCACGTGGGAGAAGGCCCCGACCCGCGCACCGTGAAGCATGCAGCGCGCCGCGGCTACGACCTCGCGGGGCAGCGCGCCGCGCAGTTGGGCCCCGAGGACTTCCACGCCTACGATTACATCCTCGCCATGGACCGCGGGCACCTGCGCATCCTGCGCTCGATGGCCCCGCGCGACTCGAACGCGAGGCTGGGGCTTTTTCTCGATGCGAGCGCGCGCTGGCAAGGCGAGGACGTTCCCGATCCGTACTATGGCGGAGCCGCCGAATTCGAGCGCGTGCTCGACATGGTCGAGGAGGCCGCCGAACGCTGGCTCGATCGCGTGGCGGTGGAGCTCGATCCGTCGGCGTTTCGCCTAGAGGACCACGCGCGGCGATGAGCGCGAACGTGCCTTTCGTGGCCGAGCGGTTTCAGGCCGCGGAGAAGCTCGCGCACGCCGGCCGGTTCGCGCGGGCCGCGGCCGCCGCGCAGCTCGACCGGATGCCGTCCGCCTCGTTCGATCTCGCGCCCGCCGTGGACGTGCTCGTCTACGTGGGCAACCTGGACCCGACCTTGCGTGCGTGCGCGCGGGGAGCTCTACGCCGTCGCCACGGAGGCGTAGCGCTTGGCCATCGCGGTGAGGGGCAGCGCGCGGATGCGCCCGGCCTGGCCCGCGCATCCGAAAGCCTCGAAGCGCTCGCGGCAGACGTCGCGCGCGGCATTGCGGGCGGGCTTGAGGAAGGCGCGCGGGTCGAACTCCTCGGGATGCTCGGCCATTGCACGGCGCATCGCCCCGGTC
>JAAOZZ010000348.1 GCA_012274175.1 Betaproteobacteria bacterium | reverse complement strand
GTGCCGATAGGATCTCGCGGCACGATTGGAGCATTGCCTCCGCACGCCGAGGTGGAACCACCGTCATAGCTATATCGACCGAGGGAGACCCCGGAGCATTGGTAGGGACCGCTCGAGCAGAACGACATGTCCGCGAGCGCCGCGCCACAGAAGGCACCGAACAGGCATATCAATGCAAGGCGAAGGCACTTGCGAAAGACTGAAGAGGTCATGGCCATTCTCCCATCGGCATGGCACGTCATTGTTCTAGGTCTCCGAAGATGCCGCTCGCGGAATTTCGCATTTTTCGCGGGCATTTCGAAAGCCACCGCGGTCGTGCCCGCGCCATCTGCAATTGGGCAATGAGCGAAGTGCAACCATCGCTCGGCGAGCGCCGATGGGAATAGTCCCTAGCGGCTTCGGATGCCGTCGAAGCAAGACATATCGGTGCGCGCTCCGCAGGGTCCTATCCGCCGAATTTCCGCGCAGTCTGCACATTCTTCCTCCACTCGTCAACACGTGTTAACTAGCAAATTTCCCACCCGGAGGAGAACTCGCTCAATCAGCCGTGGACTGAGGGTGCGTGAAGGCAATACTGCAAGTGGAATCGTGACGGGACGATGACGAAGCCGTTGGGATCACCGCTGCGGCGGATGAACGCGGCAGCGGAGCCCAGTTCTGATAAGTAGCGTTATCGGTGACCGATAACCGCTCAGCGCTTCCCGGTGATCTCCGCGAAGAACGCGTCGCTCGAGGGATCGCGCCCGAGGAAGTCGTGCACCATGTCCTTCTCCTCGCGCTGCCCGCCCTGGGAAAGGATCGTGTCGAGGTAGCGCTTCCCGACCACGGGGCTGAGCATGTCCTTCTTGAAGGGGGTCAGCATGTCGAGCGCCAGCACCTGGCTCCACATGTAGCCGTAGTAGCCCGCGGCGTAGTTGCTCGCGATGTGGCTGAAGGACGACGGAAACATGGTCCCGTCCACGGAGCCCAGCGGCGTGGCCGATTCGAGCTTCTTCCAGACCTCCAGCGGCGGCCGCGGATCGAGCGACAGCGCCATGTCGAAGCTCGCGTAGAGCCACTGGCGCGCGTAGAAGATGCCCTGCCCGTAGCGGCGGGCGGCCTGCAGGCGGCGGATGTCGTCGGGTGTCAGGTGCGGGCAGTCGGGGCACACCTCGCGGAAAAGCTCGAGGGGCTGCTCGCGCCGCGCCCATTCCTCGAACATCTGCGAGGGCGCCTCGACGAAGTCGATCTTCACGGCGGTGCCGGCGTCGGGGTTGAACTCCACGCGCGAGAGCACGTTGTGCAGCACGTGGCCGAACTCGTGCATCATGGTCTGCAGCTCGTTGTGGTCCAGGCCCGCGCGATCGAAGTTGGTCACCAGCGCCGCGAGCGGCGTGCGCCCCACGTGCAGGCTGGCGCCCCGGATCGGGAACGTCGCCGCGTGGTTGTACTTGCCCTCGCGCGGGTAGAGGTCCAGGTAGAAACCGGAAATGTATTTACCGGTCTTTCCGTCCAGCACGTCGAAGTAGCGCACGTCCGGATTCCACGTGGGCACCTTCACCTCGCGGAACTTCACCCCGTAGAGCCTGCTCGTGACGAGCAGCATGTAGTCCACGGCCTTGTCGGTGGGGAAGTACTTGCGCAGCTTCTCCTGGTCGATCTGGTAGCGCTCGTGACGCACCCGCTCCTGGTAGTAGCTCACGTCCCAGCGCCCGAGCTTCGTGTCGGCGAGCTTCGTCCCCAGCTCCTTCGCCTTCTCCGCGCGCAGCTCGCCCAGCTCGCGCTTCTCCAGGGCTTCCACCTTGCCGTGGACCTCGCCCAGGAATTTCTCCACCGCCTGGGGCGTCCCGGCCATCTTGCGGCGCAGCGAGTAGGCCGCGAAGCTCTTCAGGCCGTAGAGCCCCGCGAGCTCCTGGCGCAGCTTGAAGATCTCGCCCAGCAGCGCCAGGTTCGCTTCGCCTCCTTCGCGCAGCTTCGCCACGTAGTAGCGCTTGCGCGCCTCGCCGCTCTTCGCGTTCGCCATGAACGGGAAGTAGGACGGGTAGTCGAGCTTGAGGACGTAGCTGCCGTCGGCTTCCTGCTTGTGCGCCTTGAGGTAGGCCTCGGGCATGCCCTCCATCTCCGCCGCGGTGAAAGTCACCGTGGTGGGATCGTCGCGGATGTTGCGATCGAAGGCCTGGCGCAATTCCTCGAGCTTGTCGAAGATCTCCTTGGCCCGCGCACGCTTGTCGGGCGGCAGCGCGACCCCGCTGTCCTCGAAGCCCTCGATCAGGTCCTTGCGCAGCTTGGCCTCGTGGCCGTTGGCGGCCTTCTCGGAGCGTACGCGCCGGTAGAGCTTCTCGTCCTGGAAGATCTCCGTGTTGAGGGAGGTGAACTTCTGCAGGCAGGGCTCGGCTGCGTCGCGCACCGCCTTGTCGGGGCTCACACTGCCCAGCAGGTAGATCGGGTTCACGACGTCCTCGATGCCGATCTGGAGCGCGTTCCATTCGACCAGGATCGTGTTGGGTCCGCGCTTGGTGTCCATCACCCGGATCGCCTGCCTCGCCTGGGCGAGGCCGTCTTCGCACGCCTTGGCGAGCGTGGTCGCGTCGTAGATGGGCATCAGGGCGCGCGGCGGGGCTTCGTCGGCCAGCACGGGGAAGATGGCCGCTGCGGCGAGCAGCGCGGTCACGTATCTCATCGGGTTCTCTGGGGGTGGAGTGGATTCAGGCGGGTTCGGGGGCCTTCTCGAGTCCCTTGGGGATCGAGGAGAGGAGCTTGCGGGTGTATTCCTGCTTCGGGTGCAGGTAGATCTCGTCGGAGTCGGCGATCTCTATGATCGAACCTTCGTTCATCACCATCACCCGGTCGGAGATGTACTTCACCACCGCGAGGTCGTGGGAGATGAAGATATACGACAGCCCGAACTCGTCCTGCAGGTCCTGGAGCAGGTTCAGCACCTGCGCCTGCACCGACACGTCGAGGGCGGAGACCGACTCGTCGCAGATCAGCACGTCGGGCTTCATGGTGAGGCAGCGCGCGATGGCGATGCGCTGGCGCTGGCCGCCGGAGAACTCGTGGGGGTACTTGTAGAACGACGCCTCGGCGAGGCCCACGCGCTTCAGGAGCTGGAAGGCCATCTCGACCCGCTCGCGCTCGTCGCGGCCGATGGAATGGATCTTCATGGGCTCCACCAGGATCTGGCCCACAGTGAAGCGCGGGTTGAGGGACGCGTAAGGGTTCTGGAAGATGATCTGGATGCGCCGCCGGTAGGCCATCATCTGCTTTTCCGAGAGCGCGAGGAGATCCGTGCCCTCGAAGAGCACCTTGCCCCCAGTCGCCTTGTGCAGGCGCATGAGGGTCAAGCCCACCGTGGTCTTGCCCGACCCCGATTCGCCCACCAGGCCGAGCGTCTTTCCTTTCGGCAGGCGGAAGCTCACGTCCTTCACCGCGTTCACCGCGCGCTTGCCGAAGAGCCCTTCCTTGAGGAAGAACGTCTTGTTGAGCGCTTTCACCTCGAGGATGATCGGATCTTCCGGCGTGGTGCCGCGAGGGCGCTCGGCGAGGTTCGGACGCCCGTCGCCCTTGATGAAATCGTCGATAACCGGCAGGCGTCTGGGCCGCCGGTCGAGGCGCGGGCGGCACGCGAGGAGCGCCTTCGTGTAGGGG
>JAAOZZ010000347.1 GCA_012274175.1 Betaproteobacteria bacterium | reverse complement strand
CTATCCCCTGGTGGAGATCCTCGCCCAGACCCCTTCCATCCCGGCCAACTGCCAGTGGGCGATCTTCCTCAGGAACCACGACGAGCTCACCCTCGAGATGGTCACCGACCGCGAGCGCGACTACATGTACCGCATCTTCGCCGACGACCCGCGCATGCGCGTGAACGTGGGCATCCGCCGGCGCCTGGCCCCGCTCATGGAGAACAGCCGCCCGCGGATCGAGCTCATCACCTTCCTGCTGATGACCATGCCCGGGGCGCCGATCGTCTACTACGGCGACGAGATCGGCATGGGCGACAACATCTACCTGGGCGATCGCAACGGCGTGCGCACGCCGATGCAGTGGAGCCCCGACCGCAACGCCGGCTTCTCGCGCGCGGACCCGCAGCGCCTTTACCTGCCGCCCATCATGGACCCGGTCTACGGCTACGAGGCGGTGAACGTCGAGGCGCAGCTGCGCAATCCGTCGTCGCTGCTCCACTGGACGCGGCGGATGATCGCGGTGCGCCGGCGCCACCGCGCGTTCGGCCGCGGCACCATCACGTTCCTCGAGCCCGGCAACCGCAAGGTCCTCGCGTTCCTGCGCGAGCTCGACGGCGAGGCGATGCTGTGCGTGGCGAACCTCTCCCGCGTGCCCCAGGCCGTGGAGCTCGACCTCGGCCGGTTCGAGAAGCGCGTGCCCGTGGAGCTCTTCGGCCAGGAGCCGTTCCCACCGGTGGGGAAGCTCCCGTATTTCATCACGCTCCCGGGGCACGGCTACATGGCGTTCCGCCTCGCCGCCGACGCGAAGCCGCCCGGGTGGCACGAGGAGCGCCTCGTCCACCGCAGGCTTCCGGTGCTCGTGCTGTCGCCCGGATGGCAGGAGGCGCTCGAGCGGGGCGCGCCTCCGTCGGAGCTCGCGCGCTACTTCGTGCAGGCGAGCCACGAGAAGGTGCGCGACGAGGTGATGCTTCCGTACCTGCGCGCCCGGCGCTGGTTCGCCGCGAAGCACGAGCCGCTCGCGGACCTGCGCATCTCGTCGATCGCGCCGTGGAAGACCGCGGAGGCCACGTGGCACGTGGCTTTCGTGGAGGCCGACCTCGACAGCGGCCCGCAGCAGCGCTACTTCCTGCCGCTCGCCCTCGACTGGGAGACGCGCACCCACGATCCCCAGGAGCGCTTCGGGGCGTACGCCGTGACCCGGGTGCGGCTGCGCGAGCGCATGGGACTCTTCTATGCCGCGTTCGCCGACCCGCGCTTCGCACGGGACGTGGCGCGGGCCATGGGCCGCAACCTCACGGTGCCCTTGGGCGAGGGCACCCTGCGGTTCTCCTCGACCACGGCCTTCCCTGCGTTCGCCGACGGCATCGCCGAGGATGTCCGCACGCCCGCCCTCGAGCAGAGCAACACGGCGGTTTTCTTCGGTAACAAGCTCTTCCTCAAGGGCTACCGGCGAATGCGATCCGGCGTGAATCCCGAGCTCGAGGTGGGCCGCTTCCTCACCGAGGCTTCCGCCTTCGCCTATGCGGCCCCCGTGCTCGGGGCCATGGAATACCTGGAGCCGGGCGCGGAGGAACCGGTCACGCTCGCGGTGCTGCAGAAGTTCGTCGAGAACCAGGGCGACCTGTGGACGCTCACCGGCGAGTACCTCGCGCGGATGCTGTCGCTGCCTTCCACGTCGAGCGCCCCCGCGCAGCCCGCCGCGGACGCGGCCGCATCGGATTTCCACCTGCGCCGCATGGCGCTCCTGGGTCGGCGCGTGGGCGAGCTCCACGGCGCGCTCTGCCGCACGACCGGCGACCCGGCCTTCGATCCCGAGCCCGCCACCCAGGGCGACCTCGTCGCGTGGAAGGCGGCCGTCGAGCGCGAGCTCGACGCGTCATTGGCCGCGGCGGAATCGGTCCAGGCGGGACTTCCCGACGCCACGCGCGTCCTGATCGCGCCGCTGCTGGCCGGCCGCGAGCGGATGCGCGCACGGGTGGCGAATATCGCCGCGGATGTCCACGGGCTCGTCCGGACCCGCTGCCACGGCGACCTGCACCTCGGGCAGGTGCTGGTCGCCCAGGACGATTTCGTGATCGTGGACTTCGAGGGGGAGCCCGCGCGCACGGTCGGTGAGCGCCGCGAGAAGACCTGCGTGCTGCGCGACGTGGCGGGCATGGTGCGCTCCTTCCACTACGCGGCCCATGCCGCGATCCTGCGCCGCGATCCCGGGACGCCGCTCGCGCAATCGGCGGCCGACGCCGTGGCCGAATGGGAGCGGGGGGCAAAGAAGGCGTTCATCAAAGGCTACCGCGAAGCCACCGCCGGGGTCGCCTCGGTACCGCGCGACGATGCCGCGTTCCACGCGCTCCTCGACCTCTTCCTGATCGACAAGGCGCTCTACGAGCTGCGCTACGAGATGTCCCATCGTCCCGACTGGATCGCCATTCCCCTGCAGGGCCTGCTGGAGCTCTCGCGCCCATGAACCCGGTTTCCGCCCCGCAACCGGTGACCGAGCTCTGGCAGGGCGCCCCCCATCCGCTGGGCGCCACCTGGGACGGCGAGGGCGTGAACTTCGCCCTCTACTCGCGCCACGCGCAGAAGGTGGAACTGTGCCTGTTCGACGAGACCGGGCGCCGCGAGGTCCAGCGCATCGCGCTGCGCGAGCGCACCGACTTCGTCTGGCACGGCTACCTCCCCCAGGCCCGGCCCGGCCTGCTTTACGGCTACCGCGTGCACGGCGCCTACCAGCCCGAGAAGGGGCATCGCTTCAATCCCCACAAGCTGCTGCTGGACCCCTACGCCCAAAGCATCGTGGGGCACATCCGCTGGAGCGACGCCGATTTCGGCTACGCCATCGGCAACAAGCGCGACGACCTGTCGCTCGACCGGCGCGACAGCGCCGGCGGCATGCCCCGCTGCCAGGTGATCGACGGCGCCTTCAGCTGGGGCGAGGACCGCCACCCCCATTTCGCGTGCAACGAGCGCGTGATCTACGAGATGCACGTGCGCGGCTACACGCGCCGCCACCCCGACGTGCCCCCCGGCCTGCAGGGGACCTTCACGGGGCTCACCACGCCGCAGGTGGTGGACCACCTCAAGTCCCTCGGCGTGACCACCATCGAGCTGCTGCCGGTGCAGGCGTTCGTCGACGACCGCGCGCTCGTGCAACGCGGCCTCGCCAACTACTGGGGCTACAACACCGTGGGCTTCTTCGCGCCGGACCCGCGGCTGGCGGCCGGCAACGCCGTGGACGAGTTCAAGACCATGGTGAAGACGCTGCATTCCGCGGGCCTCGAGGTGATCCTCGACGTGGTCTACAACCACACGGGCGAGGGCAACGAGCATGGGCCGACCCTGTGCATGCGCGGCATCGACAACCATTCGTACTACCGTCTCGCCGAGGACCCGCGCTTCTGCGCCGACTTCACCGGCTGCGGCAACACCCTCGACCTGCGCAATCCCCGGGTGCTGCAGCTCGTGGTGGATTCGCTGCGTTACTGGGTCACCGAGATGCACGTGGACGGGTTCCGATTCGACCTCGCGACCGCGCTCGCCCGCGCGAGCCCCGGCTTCGACCCGCTCTCCAACTTCTTCGCGGTGCTGCGCCAGGACCCGGTGCTCTCGCCGCGGCTGCTCATCGCCGAGCCGTGGGACCTGGGCGAGGGCGGCTACCAGGTGGGCCGGTTCCCGCCGGGTTGGGGCGAATGGAACGACCAGTACCGCGACACGATGCGCGCCTACTGGAAAGGCGACGACGGGCTCATCGGGGATTTCGCGCGGCGCCTCACGGGATCGTCGGACCTCTTCGCGCCCAACGAGCGCGGGCCCTGCGCGAGCGTGAACTTCGTCACCGCCCACGACGGCTTCACGCTCGCCGACCTGGTCTCCTACAACGAGAAGCACAACGAGGCCAACGGCGAGGACAACCGCGACGGCATCGACAGGAACGTCTCGTGGAATTGCGGCGTCGAGGGGCCCACGGACGACCCCGAGGTGGTGGGATTGCGGGAACGCCAGAAGCGCAACCTCCTCGCGACCCTGCTGCTTTCCCAGGGCGTGCCGATGCTCCTCGCGGGCGACGAGGTGGGCCGCACCCAGGGCGGGAACAACAACGCCTACTGCCAGGACAACGAGATCAACTGGCTCGACTGGAACTGGGACGACGCGCGCTGGCGCCTGCTCAACTTCACCAAGATGATGATCGGCCTGAGGCGCGCGCACCCGATCCTGCGCCGGCGCGACTTCTTCCGCGGCGTGGTGGTGGACGAGGCCCGCGCCCGCAAGGACGTGACCTGGCTCAAGCCCGACGGCCACGAGATGACCCCGGAGGAATGGGAGAAGGATTTCGCGCGCTGCCTGGGCATGCGCCTCTATGGCGAGCTGCTGCCGGAGACCGACGAGCGCGGCCGCCCGCTGCACGACTCGAGCTTCCTCGTGCTCTTCAACGCGCACCACGACCTGATCGCGTTCCAGCTGCCCGACGCCCGCGACGGCGCCCATTGGCGCACCGAGGTGGACACGGCATTCGAGACCGGCAAGGCGCCCCAGGACGCCGCTAGCCCCCAGGGCGACTATCCGCTGCAGGGGCGCTCCCTCGTGGTGCTGCGCGAAGAGCCTGCGAAAACACCATGAGGCGCGAGCATGGGATGCCCTTCGGCGCCCAGGCGCGCCACGGGGCCGTGCGCTTCCGGCTCTGGGCGCCCGCCTGCGAGTCGGTGACCCTCCTG
>JAAOZZ010000042.1 GCA_012274175.1 Betaproteobacteria bacterium | reverse complement strand
GGCGGAGAGCACGTCGTCGAAGAAGCGTGCAGGATGCATGGAAGCGACGCCGTGCGGCAGGAGGCTGCGCCCGGCGGGGAAAAATCCGCCGCGCCGAGCGTGACAGTGGACGGCATCGTTCGACCCGATGGAACGGTGCGCCTCGCCGACGATGGCGTGGAGCACCGGGTGGAGGTCGCGGTGCGCGCGGCTCGTGCATGAGCCGGCATTCCGGGCGTGCGGGGCGTGCCCGCGTCGCCCGGAGGAGTTTCTACTTGGACGGAACGACGACGACGGTATCGCCCGTCTTGCCCTTCTGTCCTGTGTCGCCTACGGCTCCCTTGGATCCGGTGTCTCCGGTGGCGCCGGTATCTCCAGTGCTGCCCGTTGCGCCGGTATTTCCGGTGTTGCCCGTGTTCCCCGTGTTGCCCGTGGCTCCGGTATCTCCGGTGGTGCCCGTCGCGCCGGTGCTGCCCGTCGCGCCGGTGTCACCCTTTTGGGCCTGGTCGCCCGTCGCACCCTGCGGTCCGGCGGGGCCCGGAACCGCGACTACGGTCGGTACCGCCGTGACGACGTCCGGCCTTTCGCACGCGCTCAATCCCAGGGCGGCCACGAGCGCCGCGAACAATAACGATTGCCTCATGATGGATTCCTCAGGTTGTCTGGCGGGAAAATTCCGCCCGTCGGTTTGCCTCCCGCCGAGTTCGGCAGGCGAGGTCCGCTGACGATGGACGATACGCAACGATTGCGGCCGCGTCGGTGCGCTATCGCGCAAAGCGCGCTTGGCCGCGGCGCCAGGGCACATACGGCTCCGGCTTGCCGTACGGTTGCGCCGCTCGGTGCGGCAGCGCACCGATGGGCCGCACCGTTTCGCCTAGACTGCGAGCTTCGCTACAGGGCCGCGTCCCGCGCGCCCCAGGCGACCCTGGAATTTCGAGCGAGACCACGATGAACATCGACAAGCGCTGGATCCTGTTGCTCGCCGTCGCCTCCGGCGCGGCGGCCCTGGCGTCGGTTGCGACGAGGTCGCGTCGACGGACCCTCCGGACCGAGCACTCCCTGGAGCACGCGATGGACCTCCGCTCCTGGGAAAACGAGGGCGGCAACCTCGCGCCGGCCCCGGTGGCCGCCACACCGGCGTGACGTCGCGCGACGGCCCGAAGCAGGGTCGCGGCGCGATCCCGGGCGTACTCGCGGCCATGGCGCTCGCCGCGGTTGCCGGCTGCAGCACGCTGCCGCGCATCGTGCCCGACATGATGCCGAGCGCTGCGCCGGTCCAGTTCGACAGCGCGCACGGCCCGCTATCCGCCCGGCAAAGCAAGGCGATCCTCGCCCGGCTGAAGCGCCACGGCGAGGAAACCAGCATCTTCGACCGGCACCTCGCGCTGGAAGAACAGATCATGGGAACGCCGCTGGTGGTGGGCAACCGGGTCGTCCTGCTGCAGGACGGCCCGGCCACGCTCCAGTCCATGTTCGATGCCATCGATAGCGCCAAGGACAGCATCGACCTGGAGACGTACATCATCGAGCGCGACGAGGTCGGCCTCAAGTTCGCCGACGCGCTGGTCGCGAAGCGGGCGCAGGGCGTCGAGGTGAACTTCATCTACGACAGCGTGGGCTCCATCGGCGTGCCGAAGGAATTCTTCAAGCACCTCACGGACAACGGCATCCGCGTGGTGGAATTCAATCCCGTGAACCCGCTCGCGGCCAAGGCGGGGTGGGACGTGAACCGGCGCGACCACCGCAAGCTCCTGGTGGTCGACGGGCGGATCGCGTTCGTGGGCGGCGTCAACATCAGCAGCGTGTATTCCGGGAGCTCGTTCAGCCGCGGCTCGAAGCAACGCCCCGACGGCAGCCCTCCGTGGCGCGATACCCACCTGCGGGTGGAAGGCCCCGTGGTCGCCGAGTTCCAGAAGCTGTTCTTCACGACGTGGGAACAGCAGAAGGGTGCCGCGCCCGCGCCGCGGGACTACTATCCCACCCTGGCGGCCAAGGGCAGCGAGGTCGTGCGAGCCATCGGCAGCACGCCCGAAGATCCCTTCAGCCTCATCTACGCGACGCTCATCTCGGCCATCAACAGCGCCGAGACCAGCGTGCACCTGACCATCGCCTATTTCGTCCCCGATCCGCAACTGCTCGTGGCACTCGAGGACGCCGTGAAGAGGGGCGTGGACGTGCAGATCATCGTGCCTGGCAAGACGGACTCGTGGCTGGTCCTGGAGGCCGGGCGCTATCACTACTCGGAGCTGCTGCACGCGGGGGTGAAGATCTACGAGCGCCGGGGAGCATTGCTGCACGCGAAGACCGCCGTCATCGACGGGGTCTGGTCGACCGTCGGATCGACCAACCTCGACTGGCGCAGCTTCCTGCACAACCAGGAGATCAACGCGGTCGTCCTCGGCCAGGGATTCGGGGCGCAAATGCAGGCCATGTTCGATGCGGACCTGGCCGCATCCGACCTCATCACGCCGGACGCATGGGACCGGCGGCCGCTCGACGACCGCGTGAAGGAGCTCGCGGCCAGGGTGTGGGAATACTGGCTGTGAAGGCGTTGCGCACGGGCTGCGCGGCGTGCCTGCTGGCGATGGGGCTGGGTGCCGCCTGCGGCGACGACACCCACAACGTCTCAGGGCCGGCCGCGGCGCTCGCCGCAAGGTTTGCCGAGCTCGAGTCGCACCCGGTGCAGGCCCCGTTCCAGGTCCCCATCCATCTGAATTCGAGCGAAGGAGCCGACCGGGTTTCCGGGGAGATCAACGCGCTCGTGAGCCACCCTTTCGCCGTCGCCGACCATGCGCTGGATTCCCCCTCCCGCTGGTGCGAGATCCTCATGCTGCACCTCAACACCAAGAGCTGCCGCGTCTCGATGGACGGACCCCGGACGGTCCTGCACATGGCGATCGGCAAGAAGTACGACCAACCGGTGCAAGCCGCGTACCCGCTGGATTTCACGTACCGGGTCGCCGCGGAAACCGCGACCTACCTCAAGGTGGACCTGGATGCCCAGGAGGGGCCGCTGGGCACGAGCGACTACCGCATCGTCCTCGAGGCGGCGCCCGCCGAAGGCGAACGCACGCTCCTGCGCCTTTCGTACTCCTACGCCTATGGCCCCGTCGCGCGGATCGCGATGCAGATCTACCTCGTCACCCTCGGCCGCAACAAGGTGGGATTCACCGTGGTCGGCCGGGAATCCGACGGTGAGCCGCGCTACATCGGCGGGATGCGCGGCGTGGTCGAACGCAACACGATGCGCTACTACCTCGCGGTCGAGGCCTACCTCGGCGCCCTGTCGGCGGCGCCCCCGGCGCGCAGGGAGAAAAGCCTGGGCGACTGGTTCGCCGCGATCGAGCGCTATCCGCGCCAGCTCCACGAGATGGAGCGGGGAGAATACCTCGACATGAAGCGAAAGGAGTACTCGCGGCTG
>JAAOZZ010000346.1 GCA_012274175.1 Betaproteobacteria bacterium | reverse complement strand
CTCCCAGCCCGGAAATCGGGGTCTGTCCCCGGTTTTCTCCGACGCCATCTGCTCCTCGCTCCAGTTCATCAATTTCTGGCAGGACGTCGAAGTGGATTGGAAGAAGGGGCGCGTGTACATCCCCCAGGAAGACCTGGCGCGGTTCGGGGTGACGGAGAACGACATCGCCCAGCGCAGGGCCGACGAGCGCTGGACCGCGCTCATGGCCTTCGAGTGCGACCGCGCGCGGCGCATGCTCGACTCGGGCCGGCCCCTCGGGACCCGGCTGCCGGGCCGCGTGGGGCTCGGGATCCGCGCCACGATCGAGGGCGGGCTCGCCATTCTCGATAGAATCGACGCCGTGCGAGGAGATGTCTTCCGCAACCGACCCACGCTCACGAAACGCGAATGGATGAAGCTCATCGCCCGCGCCATCAGGCACACCGGGGCCAAGCCCTGAACCAGCCCATTGCGAGAGCCATGGCCCGACTCCCATGACGCCCGACGAATACTGCCAGCAGAAGGCCGCCCGCAGCGGGTCGAGCTTCTACTACAGCTTCCTCTTCCTGCCGGCGGAGCGCCGGCGCGCGATCACCGCGCTCTACGCCTTCTGCCGCGAGGTGGACGACATCGCCGACGAGGTGAAGGACGCCGGGGTCGCGCGCACCAAGCTCGCGTGGTGGCGCAGCGAGGTGGCGAACCTCTTCGCGGGCCATCCGCAGCATCCGGTGGCCCGGGCGCTGGCACCCTTCGTGGTCCCCTACGGCCTGGACGCGGCGCGCATGAACGAGATCATCGACGGGATGGAGATGGACCTCGCCTACCACCGCTACCAGGATTTCGCTTCCCTGCAGCTCTACTGCCACCGGGCCGCGGGCGTGGTGGGGCAGCTTTCCGCGTCGATCTTCGGCTACGCGAACCCGTCCACCCTCGAGTACGCCGAGACGCTCGGCATCGCCTTCCAGCTCACCAACATCATCCGCGACGTGGGCGAGGATGCCCGGCGCGACCGCGTCTACATCCCCGCCGACGAGCTCGCGCGCTTCGAGCTGTCCGCCGACGACATCCTCGAGCGGCGCGGGGGTGAGCGCTTCGGCGAGCTCATGGCCTTCCAGGCCGAGCGCGCGCGCTCGTACTACGATCGCGCGCTCGCCGCACTCGCTCCCGAGGACCGCCGCAACCAGCGCGCCGGCCTCATCATGGCCGCGATCTATCGCACGCTCCTCGAGGAGATCCGCCGCGACCGCTACGCGGTGCTCGACCGGCGCATCGCGCTCACCCCGGTGCGCAAGCTCTGGATCGCCTGGAAGACGTGGGTCGCGGCATGACGTGGCGCGTCGCGGTGGTGGGCGCGGGCTACGCGGGACTTTCCGCCGCGATGGCGCTCGTGCGCGCGGGCTGCGCGGTGAGCGTATTCGAGTCCAACCGCGTGCCGGGCGGGCGCGCCCGGCGGGTCGAATACCGCGGGACGCTCCTGGACAACGGCCAGCACCTGCTGCTCGGGGCCTATCGCGAGACGCTCGCCGCGATGCGCGAGGCCGGCGTCTCGCGCCGCAGCCTCGCCCGCTACCCGCTCACGCTCGCGTTTCCGGGGCGCTTCACGCTGCGCGCCCCGGCCCTTCCCGCGCCCCTGCACGTGGGGGCCGCGCTCGCCCTCGCCCGCGGCCTCACGGTACGCGACCGGATCGCGGCCGCGCGCTTCGCCCTCGCGCTGCGGCGAAGGCGCTTTCGCGTGCCCGACGGCCTCACGGTGGAGGAGCTCCTCGAGCGCCACGCCCAGCCCCCGGCCGTGGTCGAGCTGCTCTGGGGCCCGCTGTGCGTCGCGGCACTCAACACGCCGCTCGCCCGGGCCGACGCGCAGGTCTTCGCCTGCGTGCTGCGCGACGCGCTCTTCCGCCAGCGCGAGGATTCCGACCTGCTCATCCCGGCGGCGGACCTGTCGGCGATCTTTCCCGACGCGGCGATCGACTGGCTGGGAGAACGCGGCGCGGAGATCGTGCTCGCGACCCGCGTTTCCGCGCTCGCATCCGACGAGGAAGGCTGGCGCGTGACGGCCGGCAACCTGGAACGGCGCTTCGACGCGGTGGTGTGCGCGGCGGCCCCGTACCAGGTGGGAGCGCTCATCGCGCAGTGCCGCGCACTCGACAGCCTGCGCGTGCACCTCGAGTCCATGGCCCACGAGCCGATCACGACCATCTACCTCCAGTACGACGCGCCGGTGAAGCTGGCCTTCCCGATGGTGGGCCTCGCGGGCGGCCACGTGCAGTGGGTCTTCGATCGCGAGGCGCTCTCGGGGACGCGTGGATTGCTCGCCGCGGTGATTTCCGCCTCGGGCCCGCACCAGGAGCTGGACAACGACGTCCTCGGCACCGTGGCACACCGCGAGATCGTGGCGGCCCTGGGACCCCTGCCCGCGCCCGTGTGGACCAAGGCGATCACCGAGAAGCGCGCCACCTTCGCGTGCACGCCCGGGGCTTTCCGGCCCCTCAACACCACCGCCGCGCAGGGATTCTTCCTTGCGGGCGACTACACCGCGAGCGAGCTTCCCGCGACCCTCGAGGGCGCCGTTCGCAGCGGCCGGCTCGCCGCCGAGGCCGCGCTGCAGTACCTCACGAGCCATGACGAGCGAAAGATCCCTTCCCGATCCATATGAGCCGCCGCGCGACCTGCTCGCCGGGCGCGTGATCCTCGTCACCGGCGCGGGCCAGGGCCTGGGGCGCGCGGTGGCGCTCGCCTGCG
>JAAOZZ010000345.1 GCA_012274175.1 Betaproteobacteria bacterium | reverse complement strand
GTCCGTGGGTTGCCTCGTGGGCGCCCGTCTCGCTCGCGCCGGGGCCGAAGTGACCCTGGTCGCGCGCGGCAACAACCTGAGGGCGCTGCAGGCGAAGGGCCTTACCCTCGTCGAAAGCGACGGCACATCGGCCACCCACCGGCTGCGCGCGGTCGCGAGCGCGGCGGAAGCGGGCGAGCACGACCTCGTGGTGCTGGCCACGAAGGCGCACCAGGTCGCGGCGATCGTCGACGACCTCGCGTTCCTCTACCACCGCGAGACGGTGGTCGTCCCCATGCAGAACGGCATCCCGTGGTGGTATTTCCACGGCCGTCCGGGTCCCCATCACGGGCGCGCCGTGGAGTCGGTCGACCCCGGCGGGTTCATCGCCGCGCGCATCCCGGTGGACCGCGTGCTCGGATGCGTGGGCTATCCCGCGTGCGACCTGCCCGAACCCGGGGTGGTGCGCCACGTGGAGGGCGATCGCTTTCCCGTGGGCGAGCTCGACGGATCCCTTTCACGGCGCGCGCAGAGCGTGTCGCTCCTGTTCGAGTCGGCGGGCCTGCGCTCGCCGATCCTGCCCGACGTGCGCTCGGAGATCTGGCTCAAGCTCTGGGGCAACCTGAGCCTCAATCCGGTGAGCGCCCTCACCCGCGCGACCCTCGCGCAGATCTGCACGCAGCCGGCCTCGCGCGCCCTCGTGGCCGGCATGATGGCCGAGGCGCAGGCGGTGGCCGAGGCGCTCGGCGTGACATTTCGCGTGTCCCTCGAGCGGCGCATCGAAGGCGCCGCCCGGGTGGGCAACCACCGTACCTCGATGCTGCAGGACGTGGAGGCCGGACGCACCACCGAGCTCGACGCCCTGCTGGGCTCGGTGATCGAGCTTGCGCGCCTGGTGGAGATCCCCGTTCCCAGGCTCGAGTCGGTCTACGCCTGCGCGTGGATGCTGGAGCGGACCGTGTGCAGCGCCGGTCCCGGGCTGGCCACCGCCCCCGCGGCGCCATTCCCGGTAGAGAAGGCGGCATGAGCGCGCTCCCCGTTTCCGCGAAGCGTGCCCCGGAAGCGAGGTCCGCACAGGGCATCGCCACCGTCGATCCGCAGCTCTGGCAGGCGATCGCGGCCGAGCGTGCCCGGCAGGAAGACCACCTCGAGCTCATCGCTTCGGAGAACTACGTGAGCGAGGCGGTGCTCGAGGCGCAAGGCTCCGTGCTCACCAACAAGTACGCCGAGGGTTATCCGGGCAAGCGCTATTACGGCGGTTGCGAGTTCGTCGACGTGGCCGAAACGCTCGCCCTCGAGCGGGTGAAGCGGCTCTTCGGCGCCGAGTATGCGAATGTGCAGCCGCACTCGGGCTCCCAGGCGAACCAGGCCGTGTTCTTCGCGGTCCTGAAGCCCGGCGACACCATCCTCGGCATGTCCCTTGCCCATGGCGGACATCTCACCCATGGAGCCTCGGTGAACCTCTCGGGCAAGCTCTTCCGCGCGGTGAGCTACGGGCTCGACGCCGAAGAGCGCATCGATTACGCGCAAGTCCGGGACCTGGCCCTCGAGCACCGCCCGCGCCTCATCGTCGCGGGCGCCTCGGCCTATTCGCGTGCGATCGACTGGGCGCGCTTTCGCGCCATCGCCGACGAGGCCGGCGCCCTGCTCATGGCCGACATGGCCCACTACGCCGGGCTCGTCGCCGCCGGCCTGTACCCGAGCCCGGTGCCCCACGCCCAATTCGTCACCAGCACCACCCACAAGACGCTGCGGGGGCCGCGCGGGGGATTCGTGCTCGCCGCCGCGGCCCACGAGAAGGCGCTCAACTCGAGCGTGTTCCCAGGCCTGCAGGGCGGGCCCCTGATGCACGTGATCGCCGCCAAGGCCCTCGCGTTCCACGAGGCGATGCAGCCGTCGTTCGTCCAGTACCAGCGCCGGGTGCTCGCCAACGCCCGGGCGATGGCGGAGGTCCTCACGGCGCGCGGCCTGCGCATCGTATCGGGCGGCACGGACTGCCACCTGTTCCTCGTGGACCTTCGGCCCATGGCTGTCACCGGGCGCGACGCCGAGGCCGCCCTCGGCAGGGCGCGGCTCACGGTGAACAAGAACGCGATCCCGAACGACCCCGAGAAGCCCACGGTCACGAGCGGCATCCGTGTGGGATCGGCGGCGCTCACCACGCGCGGGTTCGGCGAGCCCGAAGCGCGCGAAACGGCCCATTGCATCGCCGACGTGCCCGAGGCCGCCGCCGACGAGGCGCGCGTCGCCCGGGTGGCCGCGACGGTGCGCTCGCTGTGCGCCGCGCATCCGGTCTACGGACCGCGCGCGTGATCGCCTGAATCGACAACGAGGAGACATCCCATGGCTGGCCGCAATTTCCTGTTCGTGCCCGGACCCACCAACGTTCCCGACCGCATCCTGCGCTCGATGATGGTGGCCATGGAAGACCATCGCTCCCCGCGGTTTCCGGAGCTCGCGAACTCGCTCTTCCCCGATCTGAAGCGCCTGTTCCAGTGCCACGACGGAGAGGCGTTCATCTTCCCGGCGACGGGCACGGGAGCATGGGAAGCGTGCCTCGCCAACACGCTCTCGCCGGGAGACCGCGTGCTTGCGCCGCGCTTCGGCCAGTTCAGCCACTTGTGGATCGACATGATGCAGCGCCTGGGGCTCGACGTCGAAGTGCTCGACGTGGAGTGGGGCATGGGAGCGCCGGAGGAACGCATCGCCGCGGTGCTCGAAGCCGACCGCGAGCACCGCATCAAGGGCGTGATGGTGGTGCACAACGAGACGGCCACCGGGGTCACGAG
>JAAOZZ010000344.1 GCA_012274175.1 Betaproteobacteria bacterium | reverse complement strand
TCCATGAAGAGCTGCCCCGCCCCGCTCTTTTCCATGAACGTGCCGAACAGCACGAAGAGCATCACGTAGCTCGCCGACACCCCGAGGGTGGAGCCGAAGATCCCCTCGGTGGACAGGTAGACCTGCTCCAGCAGCACCTGCGTCGTCACGTGCGTCGAGAACGCATAGGCGAGGAAGGCGAGCGCGGTCGCGGGCAGCGGCCAGCCGATCACCCGCCGCGTGGCCTCGAGCACCACCACGATCGAGGCCACCGCGTAGAACTTGTCCGCCGCGGTGAGGTCGTCGATGTAGATGATGCGGTTGAGGAAGTACTCGTAGTTCACGAAGATGTGCAGCACGCAGGCCCAGCCCAGGGCGAGGAGTGCCGCGTCCGCCGCGCGCCAGACGCCAGCGCCGCCCGGGCGCAGCGGGTACAGGATGAAGACGAGGGTGAGCGCGAAGAGCAGGTGGGTGCCGCGGAAGATCACGGCCTCGGGCGGGCCGAAGGCCGCCGCGTACATGTGGTACAGCGACATCGCCACGGCGACCAGCGTGACCGCCACGACCAGCGCCCGCGACCGGGGCTTGGTCGCGAGCGTCTCGTCGGAGAAGATCTGCTGCGCTTCGGTTCCGGCCAAGGTCGGCTGCGCCCGGGCTACAGCGCGCCGACTTCCTTGTAGTACCTCAACGCGCCCTTGTGGAACGGCACGCCGATGTCCGCGGCCATCATCTTGGGCGTGAGTCCCGCGATGGGCTTCACCACGGCCGACATCGTATCCACGTGGGTGGCCATCTCCTTGGTCATCCGGTAGACGGTCTCCTCCGGCAGGTCGCAGGCGGCGACGATATGCGTGGAGTAGCCGATCACGTGCACGTCGGATTTCTGGTTGGGATAGGTGCCGGCCTTGATCGTGAGCTCCTGGTAGCCCGGGTTTTCCTGGCGCAGCTGCTTCATGGTCTTGTCGTCGACCGGCACGATCGAGATGTCGCGCGCGCTGGCGAGGTCCATGATGGCGGATGCGGGCGCGGTGGTTCCGAGCGTCATCACCTGCGCGTGCCCGTCCTTCATGAGCGACACGGCGTCGGTGTACGAGGCCTGGAAGTTCGCCTTCGCGAGGGACTGGTAGGAAAGGCCGTTCAGCTTGAGGATCGTGGCGGTGAGGATCTCGGCCGTGTTGCCGCGGGGCTGCGTGACGAGCGTCTTGCCCTTGAGGTCCGCGTAGGAGTTGATGTGGGCGTCGGCGAGGGCCGCGACCTGGAAGTACTGCGGATAGAGGTTCGCGACCTGGCACACGCGCGTGGTCTTGCGCGGGTACGGCGCGCGCCCCGCCACGCCATCGGCAGTGGTCGAGGAATTCGCGAATCCGATCTGCGCCTTGCCTTCGTCGACGCCGCGCACGTTGGCGATGCCGGCGCCGGGCGTCTCCTGGATCTTGAGCCCCGGGATCGCCTTCTCCCACAGGTTCTTCAGCGCGCCGCCGAGCGGGATCCACGAGCCGCCCTGGGGGCCGGTCATGAACGTCACCTGCTGGGCGGCCGCGGGCATCGCGGCGGCGAGTGCTGCCGCGAGCGCGACGAGCTTCATACGCGTGATGGCTTGCATGGATGGTCTCCTCGGATGGATTTGCCGGTTCGCGCTCGAATCGTCGCGTTGTGGGCGGATTCTGTGGCCGGCCCCGAGGCCCGTCAAGCGCCGTCCCGCGCCCTCACTCCAGGGCCCGCAGCAGGACCGTGTCGAGCCCGTTGCGGTAGTCCGCGAACCGCCACGGCACGGCGATCTGCGGCTCGAGGTTTCCCCCGGCCACCCCGTAGTAGAGATTCGGCCAGTAGCAGCGCAGCTCCCGGCATCCCCGTGCCCAGTCGTGGTAGCCCGTCGACACGCCGATGCGGATGCGCGAGCGCGGCAGCTGCGTGGGCGTGCCCTCGGCCCAGAACGCCAGCCGGTCGCCCGGCCTGCCGCCGACCACGGTCGTGCGCCCGGGCGCGAAATGACGCGCGAGCACCGCCGCGATGATCGCCGCCGAGAAGGTCGTGTCGTCGGTGAGGATCAGCAGGCGCCCGTCGGGCCCCAGGCGCCGGGCGAGCCGGCGCAGCGCTTCCCGCACCGCCGGATAGTCCCCGCCTTCGTCGAAGCGCAGGTCGAGCACGATGCGCTGCCATGGTGGATCCGTGGGCTTGCCCATGGCGCGGGCGATCTCCCCGGCGATGGGACCGGTGGGATCGTCGCGGATCTGCCACAGGTGCAGATAGAGCGTGCGGCCTTCGTCGAGGGGCGTGGCGTAGGCGCTGCGCGCGGCCCCCCGCAGGCTCGGCGGAGCGAGCGCGACGGACGCGAGCAGCGCCTTCCAGCCGCCGGGCCCCTCCCCGGGAAGCGGCTCGCGCAGCAGCACGCGGCCCGGCTTCGTGGCGGGCGGCGCTTCTGCCGGGAGCACGTGACGCACCTCGGCGGCGGCGCGCGCGCCGTGCGCGTCCTCGAGGTCCAGCAGCAGCCGATCGTCCGGCGCCCCGGGATGCAGGGCATGCAGCGCTTCGGGGGATTCGAGCACCAGGGGGCTCATCGCCCGGGCGTGTTCCGCGGTGCCGCCGAAGTAGCGCGCGCCTTCCCGCGCGAGGAGCCGCGGATCGACGCCGTCGATCGCGAGCACCTTCGCGCCCAGCAGCCCCTCGTGGGCGGCCGTCGCGCGCACCACGAAGAGTCCCTCGGCGAACCATGCGAAGCGCACGGGCGCGCTGTCCAGCTGCATTCGCCACGACGCGGGGTCCACGTTGGTATGGGCGTTGTCGGCGAGCGCCACCGCCTGCGCCACGCCGAGGAAGAATTGCGCCGCCGTGAGCTCCCCGGCCCGCGAGCGCAGCGCGGCCACCTGGACGGCGAAGGTCGCTTTCGCCGCGGGGCCGAAGCTTCGGTCCACGGAGGGGAGTCGCGCGAGGTAATCGAGATCCTGTTGCCGCGCCTGCGCGGGATTGGACGGCGCCGGATAGCGCACGACGCCCAGCGTCTGTCCGTAGCGCCAGTAGAGGACCTTGTCGACGATCGCCCCGCGCTTCCATCCGGCGAGGAGGGCGATGGCCACGGCGGCGACGATCGCGGCCCGTCGGTAGGGGCGGAACGGCATCACGCCTCGAAGTTGAGCTCCACGCCGTTGCCGGCAGGGTCCTCGAGGAAGATCTGCCGCTGCCGGCGCGCGGGAACGTCGGCCACGCGGTACGCAACCCCGGCCGCGTCGAGCCGGGCGCTCGTCGCCTCGAAGTCGGTGCACGTGAAGGCCACATGGTCGATGGCGCCCCGGAGGGCCGCCGCGCGCTCCTCGCCCTCGCCAGCGACGCTCAGGTGCACGAGGGGCCGCGCGCCCGCGTAGAGCCAGTAGCCGGGAAAGGAAAACGGCGGACGTTCGCCCACGGCGAGGCCCAGGACGTCGCGGTACCAGTCGCCCACGCGCTCGGCGAGCTCGGCGCCCGCGCGCAGGTTGTAGTGGTTCAGCTCGACGATGGCCATCGGGGCGCTGCTCGTTGTCGACTTCAGTCGTTGGGCCCGGCGTAGTTCAGGAACTGCTCGGGGCTCACCCGGACCGCCGCCCCGGTGGGACAGGCCCGCACGCACGCCGCGCCGCCGGGC
This sequence comes from Betaproteobacteria bacterium, assembly GCA_012274175.1. GTDB lineage: Bacteria > Pseudomonadota > Gammaproteobacteria > Burkholderiales > Usitatibacteraceae > Usitatibacter. Next base: position 6,447 of record JAAOZZ010000344.1, on the reverse strand, counting down.
AGTTCCTTGCACATGTCGCACTTCACGGCCTTCTTCGGTAGGTCCTTGGACTTCGCCCGGGGTTCCATGCCGGGCTCGGCGCCCACTCCGAGCACGAGCCACGACCAGAGGCTGGGACGGCGGCGCTGGGGATCGATCGCCGCGAGCTGGATCACCCCGTAGGGGCAGTTGCGCTCGCAGTTGCCGCAACCGATGCAAGTGTCGTTGATGAAGACCTCGCCCTCTGCGGAGCGGTGGATCGCGTCCGGCGGGCACTCCTTCATGCAGTGGGGATGCTCGCAGTGGCGGCACGAGGTGGGCACGTGGATCTGGGCGAACGTCGGCCCTGCCTCCCGGTTCAGCCGCGAGGTGCCGTCGTGCACGTCGGCGCACGCCTTCTCGCAGTTGTTGCAGCGTATGCACAGGGCCTCGTCGATGAGCAGCACGTCGGTGGCCTCGCCCACGCCCTGCTGCATCAGGAAGGCGATGATGTTGCCCGGGTCGGGCTGGGACTCCATGGCCGCGTTGGCGCGCAGCCGGTCGAGGAAGCGCGCCTCCATCTCCTCGCGCCATTGGGGATTGCGCCCGAGCACGGTGCGGAAGGCCTGCGCATCGAGGATCAGCGCCTCGGTCGTCACCGCGGCCTTCACCGTGGCGCTGCGCGGCGACTCGGAGATGAGCGCCATCTCGCCCACGTAGTTGCCCGCCGAGAGATACGAAAGCACCACCTCGCGCCCGGCGATGCGCCGCGAGACGGTCACAGAGCCCCGCCGGATGAGATACAGGCCGTCGGGCTGGTCGTTCTCGGCGAACAGCACTTCGCCGCCGCCGAAGGTCTTCGCCTTCACGCCTCCGGCGAGCAGCTCGTCAAGGTCGTTCTCGGGAAGCATCGGCGCGAGGTAGGTGCGCACCGCGCGCTTGAGGAAGGTCTCGTCGACCTGCCTGCGGATCGACTCGACCGAGGCGATGAGCTTGAGCATCGCGCGGCGCGGCGCCTCGATCAGCACCGTGTCCCGGCCGGCCTTCACCGTGCTCGAGCGCCGGCGCCCGGAAATGAGCCCCAGCTCGCCGAAGAACTGGCCCGGGCCCAGGGGAAACCATCGATCGGGCCCGCGCTCCTGCGGCACTTCCACCAGCGCCTCGCCTCCCACCACCATGAAGAAGGAGTTCGTGTAGTCGTTGCGCTGGAAGATGACCTCGCCCTCGGCCGGGGTGCGAAGGTCGCTCTCCAGCATGAATTCGCGCAGCTGCAGGCGGTTGATGCCCGCGAGCAGCGGAACGTTCTCCTGGATCGCGTCGAGCACCTGCGACACCGTCTTGCTGCGCGAGAAGCTCGCGAACTTCTTCTCGAGCAGCGGCTCGTCGGCGGGCGCGATGGAGCGGCCGAGGGCGAACTCGACCACCTCGTAGCCCTGGTTCATCGCCTGCTTGATGAGCGGGTAGCCCCCCAGCGCGCCGATGATGTAGAGCCCCTTCACGTTCGATTCGTAGGTATCCGAGAGCCGCGGCACCGCGTTGGGATCGGTGCTGGGAAACGTCACCCCGAAGCCTTCCACGAGCTTGCGCGGCGGGACCGCGCCCAGCCGCGCGATGATGCGATGGCACTCGATCACGTCCGGACCGGCCGGCGTCTTCACGGCGAAGCCCAGGGGAACGTCGCCTTCCACCGCGTCCACCTTGAGCCCGGAGGTGCCGTAGCGGCATTCGATGCGCCCCTCCTTGATGGCCGCCATGACCAGCGAGAGGTTGCCCTCCTTGCAGCGCGCGAACTCCTCGTTGCGGTTGACCAGCACCACGCGGTTCTTCTCCGCGAGCGCCAACGCGTTCTCGATCGCGGCGTCGCCCGCCCCCACCACGACGATGGTCTCGCCCGCGTATTCGTCCGGGTCGTCCAGCTGGTACTGCACGCGCTCGTGCTCCTCGCCCGGCACGCCCAGCTTGCGCAGGTTGCCCTGCAGCCCGATGGCGAGCACGACCTTGCGGCAATAGAACGTCTCGCCGCGGGTCTTCACCTCGAACATGCCGTCGGCGCCGCTGATGCCCGTCACCGCGCAGCCGTGGCGCAGGTTGATTCCCAGCTTCTCGATCTGCCGGTTCCAGGCGTCGAGCACCGCCTCGCGCTTGCCGGCGGCGAATGGCATCGGGCTGCGCAGCGGCAGCACCTGGGGCTCCGCCATCACGTGCTTGCCCTTCTGGTACTTGTAGATCGTGTTCGAAGCGTGGTCCTCGGCCTCGAGCAGCACGTGGGAGATGCCCAGCTCGGCGGCATGGGCCGCGGCGGAAAGCCCCGCCGGTCCGGAGCCGATGATGCCGACCCTGAGCCAGCGGAATTCGGTGCGTTGGTCGAAGGAAGCGGACATCAGCGGATCACCGTCTTTCTGAGCCCGTCGAGCGCGGCCTGGAAGCGCGCAGGGCTGAATTTCTCGTCGTCGCGCACCGCGTCGTATACGCGGTCCAGGGCGTCGTTCGCGCCGCGGAAATCCGCGAGGCCGCCGTGCCTGCCCAGGTAGTCGAGCAGGCCCGCGATGGCCATGGTCGCCTGCTCGGCGCCCGCGTAATCGTGATAGTCCCCGTCCAGGCCGTCCTGCACCATGCCGGCGAGCATCGCGCGCAGGTCCGCGGGGAGGAAGGACCGGGTCACGAGCTGCCCCGCCACCCGGTCGAGGAGCGTGCGCATGGCGCGCGCGGCGTCGAGCGGATCGCCGCCGTCGCCCGCCACCGCGCGGCGCAGCGCCACGAGGCGCTCGTCGTAGGAGCGCGCATCGGCTTCGGGCAGCATCCGCCTCACGATCTGGCGCAGCATGAGCAGGCTCGAGTCGTTCAGGCGCACGCGCCCGGGACTCACGCCGCTCAACGGGGTCCAGCGCTTGTCCGACATCGGATGGTGGCAGGCGTGGCAGTCGAAGACCACCAGCTCGGGGAAGAGCCCGTCGTGGCTGCGCTTGGGATCGAGCAGCACGTCGAGGAGCTGAGACGCGGCGAGCGCCTGGCCGATCGCCCAGACGCGGGCCGTGTCCCAGCTTCCCTTGCGCCGGTGCCAGTCGTCGTCGATCACGAAATGGGGCGGCTCGGTCTGCTCGAAGGTCGCGAGCTCGAAGCTCATGCGCGGATGTCCGGCGCCCATCATGCGGTGGGTCACGAACTTGTCCTTGTTGCCGAAGTGGCAGGACAGGCACAGCCGCGCCTGGGCCACCGGGTTGCTCGTGGGATACAGGCCGTGGGCGAGGTTGTCCTCGTGGGTCGCCCCCGGCGCCACGTGGGATTTGATCCAGTGCTCCGCGGGACCGTGGCATGCCTCGCAGCTCACGCCGTCGGTCACCTTGAAGCGCTCTCCCCGCAGCTCGGGAGGTGGATCGTACGCGTGGCAGTCGAGGCAGAGCTTCGCCTTCTCCGGGGGCTCGCGCAGGCCGAGGTTGCGCGCGATGCGCTTCGAGCGCTCCGTGAGCAGCGCCTGGTAGGCCCGGGTCGCGTGCTTGTCGACCCGCGACCACGTGATGTACTCGTTCTGCAGGATGTCGGAATCCTTCCAGCGCGAGATCGAGCCGTGGCAGAGGCTGTTGGCGCAATTGACCACCCCCAGGTTCATCGCGTGCTCCTGGTAAGGCAGCGGCTGGGCGCGCGCCTGGACCGCGGCGAGCGCCAGCAACGCGGCGAGGACGATCCTCATGGCGTGTCCTTCACCGTCCATACCTTGCCTTCGGGCGAGAGATAGAACTTCTGCTGCTCCGCGCGCGTGAACGGCCGCGATCCGATGCGGCCGAACACCGCGATCTGCCCGCCGGTCTCGTCCACGGCGCGGTCGCGATCGAGGCCCTTGGCGAGCGCCGTGGCGGGCGAGGCCGTTTCCTTCCACGCGATGAGCTGGGGCCGCGGCTCGGGACTGAAGCCGTAGAAGCGCGGCTGCGTATCGGGCGCGGTGAGCTGGAGCACCTTCAGGCCGTTGCGCCCGTCGGCCACGTAGGCGAAGAGGGAGGCGTTGGTGGAGCCCACGATCACGTCCCGGGCATCGTCGATCCTGCCTTGCGCGTTGTACTTCGCATAAAGGCGCGGCGCCTCGGGCCGCTCCACGTCGACGATGGCGAGGCCCTCGCGGCCCGCCGCCACGTAGGCGTAGGTGCGTGCCACGTATACCCGGTGCGCATCGGCGAGTGCCACCTTCGCACCGGGAACGAGCCGCGCCTTTTCCGGCACCGTCACGTCCACCACCTCGAGGCCTTCCCGCGTCACCACGAAAAGATAGCGGAATTGCAGCGCCGATGCGCGCGCCCCGGGCAGCGGCACCCGGGCGGCCAGCCGCGGCTTGAGCGGATCGGCGAGGTCCACGACGACCAGCGCGGAGTCGGTGGAGACGTAGGCATAGTCGCCGCCCAGCGTCACGTGCCGGGCGCCCGCGAGGATCCCGCCGGGATTCCACGTGAGCGCCCGGGTGAGGAAATTGTTGCGCGGCTCGCCGTCGGCGAGGGTGTCCACGTTCACGAGGATGAGGCCCTCCCGGGCGTCGACCACCGCGGCGTAGTGGTAGATCGGGTGGAACGGCTGCTCCTGGTTCACCTCGCGCATGAGCTCGCCCGCGTTGCGCGCCGGGTTGATCGGCTGGTTCGTGGGCAGGGCGACGCACGTGGCGTCCTGGGAGGCGACGTGGGTATCGTCGCCCAGCGGCGAGAACGGCGCCGTGACGATGCGCTGGGAGACGCCCTTGTTGGCGATCGAGGCCACGTCGTAGACCCTGAGGCCGCCCGAACCCTCGGCCGCGTACAGGTACTCGCCGCGCAGCGCCACGCAGCCCACGTTGCCGCCCGAGCCGTGATGATGCGCTTCGGGCAGGCGCAATTTGCGCTTCACGTGGGCGGCGTAGTAGTCCGGGTACGCGTAGCGGTGCAGGTAGCTTCCGATCACCGCCTGGGGCTCGTCCCATTCGGTCACCTGGACCGCTTCCACGTCCCGTTCCTCGCCGAGCCAGGCGTCTAAGCCGACAAAATTCACGAAGTTCGTCCCCTGCAGGAGCAGCTGCGCCATGATCGCATTGTTGTCGTTGGCGGCCGAGACGTGGCAATCGGTGCAGGTCTTGGTCTCGGTCTTGCGCTCGGTGTGCGGATAGTGGGGCGCGAACGCCTGGGAGGAGAAACCGCTCGCCGACACCGGCGCCTGCTGGATGTAGATGCGCTCGCGGTTGATGTTGGTCGACGAGAGCACCAGCGCCGAGGAGGAGCGGATCGGCGCGATGCGCCCGCCCTTCACCCCGCCATGCAGGCCCAGCTGGAACACGTCGTCGCGGGCCACTTGCGGATTGTAGGTCGCGAAGTTGCGGCTCTCGCCGCCCTCGTAGTGCAGGCGCTCGGTCTTCCAGTTGGCCTGGATCGGCAGGTGGCAGCCCGAGCAGCTGGTGGTCCACGAAAGATGGCACGTGTAGCACGTCATCTTGTCGTTGCCGTGGGCGTATCCGGCCGCCCCCGGTCCCCATTTGCCCTCGCGACCCTGCTCGCCCGCGTACGTGAGCTTCGCGCGCGCCGCCTTCTCGTTGTACTTCGGATTGCCCGGCGTGACCGTGTCCTTCACCAGCGTCATCGTCCATTCGCGGCCGGGATCGACCGCGGAGCGCTGGTAGAGCTTGCCGCCCCGCCACTCGAAGCGCCTGCGGCCGTCCTGGGTGCGCAGCAGCGACATGTCCATTCCTCCCGGGGGCGACGCGGGCCCGGAGGTGCGCAGCGTCGGATAGCGATCCGCGGTGCCGTGGCAATCCGCGCAGTCGATCTCCACCGCCGCGGCCACCTCGCCGTAGATGTGGCCGTTGCCGTGGGCATCCTGCTCGAAATGGCAATCGACGCACTGGAACCCGAGGTCGAGGTGGATCGAGGTGAGGTGCACCGCCTTGTGGAACTTCTGCGGATCGTCGTCGGATACCACCTTGCCGTCGCCGTCGAGGAGCGCGCCTTCGCGGTTGCGCTTGAACACGTAGCGGAAATTCCACCCGTGGCCGTGGTAGTCGGCGAACTGGGTGTCCTTCAACCCGGGGTTCAGGCCCGACACGTCGCGCAGGAACTTCGGGTCGCCCCACTTGCCCCGGATCGACGCTTCCTCCGGATTGCGATCGAGGATGCGCCGCGCCTCCTCGGCGGTGGGATATTTCTGCTTCTTCGGCCACATGGACGGCGCGTCCGACTCGTAGTCCCACATGATCGTGCCGTAGAAGCTGTTCACGAACACGTTGGGCTGGTGCATGTGGCACACCATGCACTGGGAGGACGGGATCGCGCGGGTGAGTTCGTGGCGTATCGGGTGGCCCGGCTCGTCGCGCGCGATGGTGGGATCCTTCGTCGCCGTCTCGCCCAGGTGGCCGAAGCGCGCGTACGGGCCGGAGTGTGCGGGATCCCGATCGTTGGCATACACCACGTGGCACGCCGTGCACCCCGAGGAGCGGTAGTCGCCCGGCTGGTCGTTGGTGCCGAGGAACCACAGGTGCGGGTCGTT
>JAAOZZ010000041.1 GCA_012274175.1 Betaproteobacteria bacterium | reverse complement strand
GCGGGAGTACCGGCGCTACTACCCGGCCGGCGAGGTGATGGCGCACGTGGTGGGATTCACCGACATCGACGACAAAGGCCAGGAAGGCATCGAGCTCGCCGAGCAAGCGCGCCTGGCGGGAACGCCGGGCAGCCGCAAGGTGATCAAGGACCGCAAGGGCAGGATCGTGGAGGACGTGCAGAGCGTGCGTGCGCCCCGCGACGGCCAGGAGGTGGCGCTCGCCATCGACCAGCGCCTGCAGTTCATCGCGCACCGGGAGCTCAAGGCGGCGGTGCAGGCGTACCACGCGAAGGCCGGGGCGCTCGTGATCCTCGATGCCCGCACCGGCGAGATCCTGGCCCTCGACAACCAGCCGGACTACAACCCCAACAACCGCACCGACCTCAGGGGCCGCGAGACGCGCAACCGCTCGGTAACGGACCTCTTCGAGCCGGGCTCGACGATGAAGCCGTTCACGATCGCCGCCGCGCTCGACGACGGCATCGTGAAGCCCGACACGCTGATCGAGACCGCGCCCGGCCACATGAGCATCGGCGGCTGGACCATCAGCGACGCCCATCCCAACGGCCTGCTCACCGTGGCGCAGGTGATCCAGAAGTCCTCCAACATCGGAGCGGCGAAGATCATGCTGCGCATGCCGCCGGAACGCATGGGCACCATGTTCGCGGCCCTGGGGTTCGGCTCCGCTCCCGACACCGGCTTTCCCGGCGAGGCCAAGGGCATCGTGCGGCCGTGGGAGAAATGGCGTCCCGTCGAGCAGGCGACGATGGCCTACGGCCACGGCATCTCGGTGTCGCTCCTGCAGATGGCGCGGGCGTACACCATCTTCACCAACGACGGGGAGCTGCTTCCGCTGTCCCTGCTGCGGCGCGATTCCCGTCCCATCGGCCGTCCCGTCATCACCCGGCGCGCGGCGCGCGAGGTGACTCGCATGATGGAAATGGCGGTGCTGCCCGGCGGCACGGCGCCCCTCGCGCAGGTCCCCGGATACCGCGTGGCCGGCAAGACGGGCACGGCGATGAAGGCCGAGAACGGCGGTTACAACGAGCGCAAGTACAACTCCTCGTTCGTGGGATTCGGCCCGGTGAGCGACCCGCGCTTCATCGTCGCGGTGATGTTCGACCAGCCCGGCGGCACCCGGTACTACGGCGGGGACGTGGGCGGCCCCGTGTTCTCCTCGGTGATGGGCGCGGCGTTGCGGATGATGTCGGTGCCGCCGGATGCCCCGGAGACGCTCAATGCGAAGGCGCCGGAGGCCGGCCCCCTCGAGGCGAGAGCGCCCGAAAAGCGCGAAGGCGGCGAGGGATGATCGCGGCCGGCGAGTTCACCCGCTCCGTGGAAAGCTCCGTGCTCGAGCGCCTGGACGGGCTCGGCGTGTCGCTCGCGGACCTCACGGCCGACTCGCGCGCCGTGAAGAGGGACAGCGTGTTCGCGGCCTACCCCGGCACGGTGCTCGACGGGCGCGCGTTCATTGCCGAGGCGATCGCCCGCGGCGCTTCGGCGGTGCTGTGGGAGCGCGCGGGATTCTCGTGGAACCCGCGCTGGGAGGTGCCCAACCTCGGCGTGGACAACCTGCGCGGACGCATCTCGGAGATCGCCGGGCACGTGTACGGCAATCCCTCGGACTCGCTCTGGATGGCGGGCGTGACCGGCACCAACGGCAAGACCTCCGTGGCGCAGTGGATCGCCGCCGCGTGCGACGCCCTGGGCCGGCGCGCCGCGGTGCTCGGCACGCTCGGCAACGGGCTCGTGGGCGAGCGCGCCGAGGCGCGCAATACGACCCCGGATCCCATCGTGCTGCAGCGCCTGCTCGCCGACTACCTTCGCCGCGGGGCCCGTGCCGTCGCGATGGAAGTGTCGAGCCACGGCCTGGACCAGGACCGGGTGGCGGGCATCCGGTACGACGTGGCCGTGTTCACCAACCTCACCCGCGACCACCTCGACTACCACGGCACCATGGAGGCCTACGCCGAGGCGAAATACCGGCTGTTTTCCGCCCGGGGCCTGCGGCACGCCGTGGTCAATCGCGACGATGCCTGGGGCGAGCGCTTCGTGCGCCGGCTGGAAGGCGGCGGGCTCGACGTGATCGATTTCGGGATCCATCGCGCCGCGCACGTCTCGAGCGGGCGGCCGCGCCTCATGGCCTCCGAGATCCGGCTTTCGGACGCGGGCGTGCGCTTCCGGGTCGCAAGCGAGTGGGGCGAGGGCGAGGTGGCCGCGGGAGTGCTCGGCGCGTTCAACGTCTCCAACCTGCTCGCCGTGCTGGGCGCCTTGCTCGCGGCCGGCGTTGCGTTCGACGCGGCACTCGGCGCGGTGGGCGCGCTGCAACCCGTGCCCGGGCGGCTCGAGCGGGTCGGCGGGGGCGCGGCTCCCCTGGTCGTGATCGACTATGCCCACACGCCCGACGCGCTCGAGAAGGCGCTCGAGGCTCTGCGGCCGGCCGTGGGCGCGGGAGAGCGCCTCATCTGCGTGTTCGGCTGCGGAGGCGATCGCGACGCGGGCAAGCGGCCGCTCATGGGCCGGGTCGCTTCCCGGCTCGCCGACCACGTGATCGTGACCAGCGACAACCCGCGCGGGGAAGATCCGCGCGCGATCATCGAGCAGGTGCTCGCGGGAGTTTCCGGGCGCACGGCCGAGGCGATCGAGGACCGCCAGGTGGCGATCTTCGCCGCGGTGCACCAGGCGCGGGCGGGCGACGTGGTGCTGCTCGCGGGCAAGGGCCACGAGACCTACCAGGAGATCGCCGGCAGCCGCCACCCGTTCAGCGATCGGGACGTGGCTTGCGCGGCCCTCGCGCAATGGCGCTCGGGCCCGGCATGAGCGCGATGCACAACGGGATGCGCCCGGCCGCGATGATGGAGCTCCCGGAAGCGGCACGCGCGCTGGGCGGCACGCTGCACGGCTCGTCCACCGCGTTCTGCGGCGTGACTACCGACAGCCGCGCGGTGGCCGCGGGGGACCTCTTCGTCGCGCTCGCCGGCGAGCGCTTCGACGGCCATGGCTACGTGGGCGAGGCGGCCCGCCGCGGAGCGGTGGCGGCCGTCACCGCGCGCCTGGTCGCAACCGACGTGCCCGTCCCCCAGGTCGTGGTCGACGATACGCGCCTCGCGCTGGGCCGACTCGCCGCCCATTGGCGCGAGCGCTTCGCGATGCCGCTCGCGGCCCTCACCGGCAGCAACGGCAAGACGACGGTGAAGGAAATGCTCGCCGCGATCCTCGCCGCCCATTGCGGAGCGCGCGAAGCGGTGCTCGCCACCCGGGGCAACCTGAACAACGACATCGGCGTTCCGCTCACGCTGCTCGGCCTGCGAGAGGCGCATCGCTACGCGGTGGTCGAGATGGGCATGAACCACCCGGGCGAGATCGACTACCTCGCGCGCATCGCCCGGCCCACGGTGGCGGTCGTGAACAACGCGCAGCGCGCCCACGTGGGAATCCTCGGCAGCGTCGATGCGATCGCCCGCGCGAAGGGCGAGATCTACGGGGGGCTCGCGGCATCGGGAGTGGCGGTCGTGAACGACGACGACGCCTTTGCGGCCTATTGGAAGGGCCTCAATCAGGGCCGGACCATCGTGACGTTCGGCCTCGGGGCCGGCGCGCAGGTGCGCGCGGACGTGAGCGCGCGCGACGTGCGCTTTCGCACGCCCGCGGGCGATTTCACGGTGGCGCTGCAGGTCGCCGGCGAGCACAACGTGCGCAACGCGCTCGCCGCCTGCGCCGCCGCCCACGCGCTCGGCGTCCCGCCCGAGGCGATGCGCGCGGGGCTCGCAAGCTTTCCCGGCGTGCCGGGACGGCTGCAGCGCCGGCACGCCGCGCCGTCGTCCTGGGTGATCGACGACAGCTACAACGCGAACCCCGAATCGATGAAGGCGGCGATCCGGGTCCTCGCCGCGGAGCGCGGGCGCAAGGTCTTCGTGATGGGCGACATGGGCGAGCTGGGCGAAGGTGCGGCCGCCATGCACGCCGAGGTGGGAGCGTTCGCGAGGCAGGCCGGCGTGGACGCGCTGCTCGCGCTGGGGCCCGCGAGCAGCGCGGCCGTCGAAGCGTTCGGCGCCGGCGCGCGGCACTTCCCGGACATCGCCTCGCTCACGTCCGCGGCCCTGGAAGAGGCGCGGGCGGGCGCAACACTCCTGGTCAAGGGCTCGCGGTACATGCACATGGAGCGCGTGGCCGATGCGCTCTGCGCACAAGGGGGGCCCGATGCTGTTTGAAGTCGCGCAATGGCTCGAGGGGCACATCCGGGCGTTCAACGTGCTCACGTACATCACGCTGCGGGTGGTGCTCGCCGCGCTCACCGCGCTCGCGATTTCGTTCGTCGTCGGGCCGGCCATGATCCGCAAGCTCACCGCCTACAAGATCGGCCAGGCGGTGCGCGACGACGGCCCGCAGACCCACCTGGTGAAGAGCGGCACGCCCACCATGGGTGGCGCCCTCATCCTCGTGTCGGTCGCGATCACCACGCTCTTGTGGGCCGACCTGCACAACCGCGATGTCTGGCTCTGCCTGCTTACTACCCTCGGGTTCGGCGCCGTGGGCTGGGTCGACGACTGGCGCAAGGTGGTGCACCGCAATCCCAAGGGGCTTTCGGCGCGGGCGAAGTACTTCTGGCAATCGCTGATCGCCGTGGTCTCCGTGTGCCTGCTCGCGTACACGGCGAAGCTGCCGCAGCAGACCGAGCTCATCGTGCCGTTCTTCAAGACGATCTCGATCCCGCTGGGGACCCTGGGTTTCGTGATCCTCGGCTATTTCGTCGTCGTCGGCACCTCCAACGCGGTGAACCTCACCGACGGCCTCGACGGGCTCGCGATCATGCCGACGGTGATGATCGCCTCGGCGCTCGCGGTGTTCGCCTACGTGTCCGGCAACGCCGTGTTCTCGAAGTACCTGGGCTTCCCGCTCATCTCGGGCGCGGGCGAGCTCGCGGTGTTCTGCGGCGCGATGGCGGGCGCGGGGCTCGCGTTCCTTTGGTTCAACGCCTATCCCGCGGAAGTCTTCATGGGCGACGTGGGAGCGCTCGCGCTGGGTGCGGCGCTCGGCATGGTGGCCCTCGTGGTGCGCCAGGAAATCGTGCTGCTGATCATGGGCGGCGTCTTCGTGGTGGAGACCCTCTCGGTGATCATCCAGGTGGCGAGCTTCAAGTTGACCGGCAAGCGCGTCTTCCGCATGGCGCCCCTGCACCACCACTACGAATTGAAGGGATGGAAGGAGAACCAGGTGGTGGTCCGGTTCTGGATCATCACGATGATGCTGGTGTTGTTCGGGCTTTCCACGTTGAAGCTGCGATAGGCGCGATAGAGGAGATGACCCATGAATGGCAAGGCAAGGGCGTTCTCGTTCTCGGACTGGGTGACACGGGACTTTCGTGCGTTCGTTGGCTCGCGCGGCATGGCGCGCGCCTGGTTGCTGCCGATACCCGAGCGGCGCCTCCGGCCCTGGGAGCGCTCCGTGCGGAGCACCCGGACCTTCGCGTCGTCCTTGGACCTTTCAACGAAGCGCTCCTGGAAGGCGTGGACGCGGTCGTTGCGAGTCCGGGCGTTGCGCTTCGCGAACCTGTCCTACGCGCCGCGATCGGCCGCGGCATCGAGGTGGCCGGGGACGTGGAGATATTCGGGCGCGAGATCGCGCGCGTCGGGAAGGGCGTTCGTGTGCTCGGAGTGACCGGAACGAACGGCAAGTCCACCGTGACCGCCCTCGCTGCGGAGATGGCGCGGGGCGCGGGGCTGCGCGCGCAGGCCATCGGCAACATCGGGGTGCCGGTGCTCGACGCGCTCGGCGCGGCGGAAGAAAGCGGCTACCCCGACGCCTACGTGGTGGAGCTTTCCAGCTATCAGCTCGAGACGACGCGCTCGCTGGTACTGGACGCCGCGGCGATGCTCAACGTGAGCCAGGACCACCTCGACCGCTACGACTCGATCGACGACTACGCGCGCGCCAAGGAGCGCATCTTCCTGCATTGCGGCACCCGCGTGGTCAATCGCGACGACCCGCGCAGCCGCGCCATGGCGCTCGACCGGGCGTTCTCGTTCGGGCTGGACGCGCCCGCCGACGACGCGCAATGGGGCCTCGCCGCGGGGCGCCGCACGCTGCTGCGCGGCGCGCGCCCGATCCTCGACGTGGACGCCATGGGCATGGCGGGACTGCACAACGTGGCCAACGGACTCGCCGCCCATGCGCTCGCGAGCGCCATCGGCCTTCCCCCCGAGCCGCTTGCAAGGGCGCTCGCCGGGTTCCGGGGCCTTCCCCATCGCGTGCAGCAGGTGGCCGAGGCGCGGGGCGTGCGCTTCTACGACGACTCGAAGGGCACCAACGTGGGCGCGTCCGTGGCGGCCCTCGAGGGCTTCTCCGCTCCCGTGGTGCTCATCGCCGGGGGGGACGGCAAGGGGCAGGATTTCGCTCCGCTCGCCGCGGCGGTCCGGGCCCACGCGCGTGCGGTGGTGCTCATCGGGCGCGACGCGGACACCATCGCCGCGGCGATCGCGCCCACCGGGGTGCCGATGCAGCGCGCTTCGACGATGCAGGCCGCGGTCGAGGCGGCCTTCGCCCTCGCGCGCGACGGCGACGCGGTGCTGCTGTCGCCCGCCTGCGCGAGCTTCGACATGTTCCGCAACTACGGCCACCGGGGCGAGGTCTTCGCCGCCGCGGCGCAGGCCGTCGCGAGGGGGCGCGCGCACTGATGCTGTACAACCCGGCACGGCGCGACTCGAGCTTCGACCAGGTCCTCGTCTGGTCGGCGCTGCTCCTCCTGTCCATCGGGCTGGTGATGGTGTATTCCGCGTCGATCGCGATGGCGCAGGCCGAGCGCTTCACCGGGTTCCGGCCGAGCTACTTCCTCGTGCGCCACGGGATGTACATGGCCATCGGCATCGCGCTCGCCGCGGGATTGTTCCGCGTGCCGGTGTGGCTGTGGCAGCGCGCCGCACCGTGGCTCTTCCTCGCCGGCTCGCTCACGCTGCTCGCGGTGCTGATCCCGGGGATCGGGCGCGAGGTAAACGGCAGCCGCCGGTGGATCCCGCTGGGCATCGCCACGTTCCAGCCCTCGGAAGTGATGAAGCTCTTCGTGGTGCTCTATGCCGCCGATTACACCGTGCGCAAGGCCGCGTTCATGGACGACTTCCGCAAGGGCTTCCTGCCGATGTTCGGCGTGATGACCCTCATCGCGGCGGTGCTGCTGCGAGAGCCCGATTTCGGCGCCCTGGTGGTGGTGACCACCGTGGCGATGGCGGTGCTCTTCCTGGGCGGGCTCAATTGGCGCCTCTTCGCCGGCCTCGCCGCGCTGCTCGCCGCCACCTTCGCGCTGCTCATCGTCTCCTCGCCCTACAGGCTGCAGCGCATCCTGGGCTTCATGGACCCCTGGTCCGACGCCTACGGCAAGGGCTACCAGCTGTCCCACTCGCTCATCGCGTTCGGGCGCGGCGAATGGCTGGGCGTGGGACTGGGCGCCAGCGTGGAGAAGCTCTTCTACCTTCCCGAGGCGCACACCGATTTCCTGCTGGCGGTGATCGCCGAGGAGCTGGGGTTCGCGGGCGTGGCGGTGGTGATCGCGCTCTTCGTCCTCCTGGTGCACCGGGCCTTCGCCGTGGGGCGCCAGGCGGCGAGCCTCGAGCGCTATTTCGCCGCCCTCGTGGCCCAGGGGATCGGCATATGGCTCGCTGCCCAGGCGTTCATCAACATGGGCGTGAACATGGGCCTGCTGCCCACCAAGGGCCTCACGCTGCCGCTGCTGTCCTTCGGCGGCACGGGCATCGTCGTGGCGTGCATGGCGCTCGCGATCCTGCTGCGCATCGACTGGGAAAATCGCTACCTGATGAGGGGCGGTTCGCTGTGAGCCGCACGATCCTCATCATGGCGGCGGGCTCCGGAGGACACATCTTCCCGGGCCTCGCGATCGCGAAGGAGCTTTCTTCGCGCGGATGGCGCGTGCATTGGATGGGCACGCCGGCGGGCATGGAGAACCGGCTCGTGGCGCAGGCGGGCTATCCGATGGTGCACGTCAACATGAGCGGCGTGCGCGGCAAGGGGCTCCTCGCCTGGCTCGTACTCCCGGTGCGCATCCTGCGCGCCTTCTGGCAGTCGACGCGGGCGATCTTCCGCATCCGCCCGGACGTGGTGCTGTCCATGGGCGGCTACGTGTCGTTCCCCGGAGGGATGATGGCGGTGCTCTGGCGCCGGCCGCTCGTGGTGCACGAGCCGGGCGCGGTGGCCGGCATCACCAACCGGGTGCTCGCTCCCGTGGCCGACCGCGTGATCGTGGGAATGCAAGGCGCCTTCGAGCGCCCGGTCGCGCAGCGCTGGGCCAACGCGCTGCCGGCGCCGCGCCGCGTGCACTGGCTGGGAACGCCGGTGCGCGACGAGATCGCCGCCGTGCCGGCCCCCGAGGTTCGCTATGCCGATCGGGCCGGCCGGCTGCGCCTGCTCGTCGTGGGCGGAAGCCTCGGCGCGCAAACCATGAACGACCTCGTGCTGGCGGCACTGTCCTCGATGTCCCCGGGGGAGCGTCCCGAGGTGGTGCACCAGGCGGGCGAGAAGCTCTTCGAAGGGCTCCAGGGCGCCTACGAGAAGGCCGGCGTGCACGGCGAGGTGCTGCCTTTCATCGCCGACATGGCGCGCCGGTACGCGTGGTGCGACCTGCTCGTGTGCCGTTCCGGCGCCATCACCGTGGCCGAGATCACCGCCGCCGGCGTGGCCGCGATCCTGTTTCCGCTGCCGTGGTTCGTGGCCGACGAGCAGGCGGCCAACGCGCGCTTCCTCGCCGAGCGCGACGCCGGGATCGCGCCCGCGCAGCTCGAGACCATGCCCGCGGCGCTCGCCGACGTACTGCGCTCGCTCACGCGCGAGCGCCTCGCCGCGATGGCGCGCAGGGCGCGCGCGCTGGGCCGTCCCGAGGCCACGGCGCGCTGCGCGGACCTGTGTCAGGAGCTCGCCCATGCGGCATAAGGTGAAGCGCATCCATTTCGTGGGCATCGGGGGCTCGGGGATGTCGGGCATCGCCGAGGTGTTCGCGAGCCTGGGCTACACCGTCACCGGCTCGGATCTCACCGAGAACGCCGCGGT
>JAAOZZ010000343.1 GCA_012274175.1 Betaproteobacteria bacterium | reverse complement strand
GAACACCTGCGTTAGCAGCGCCGTGCCCACGTCCGCTCCCAGCATGATCGCGAGGGCCGCCGGCAGGCCGATCAGGTTCTGGCCCACGAAGGAGCTGGCGATGAGGGCCGTGGCGCTCGAGGACTGCACGAGGGTGGTGACCCCCAGGCCCGCGAGGAACGCGGAGCCCCGGTTGGCCACGCTGCGCGCGAGGATGCGGCGCAGGTCGGCGCCGAACACCCGCAGCACGCCGGTGCGCACGATGTGGGCGCCCCACACGAGCAGGGCCACGCTGGACAGCAGGTTGAGGAGCGTCTGCACTTCGATCGACCGGCTTCAATCCTCCATTTAACTCCTCGTCGCCGCGAATGTCTGCAGGAGCGCGGTATCATCGGCGCCTCGATCCGCAAGCCCTGCCGAAGGAAGACCATGGAATGCACGAGGAACCTCGTCGCCGCGCTCGCGGCGGCGCTGAGCGTTGCGGCGAGCGCCGCGGAGCCGGTCAAGATCGGCGTCATCGGCCCGTTCTCCGGCTCGGCCGCCGAGTACGGCAAGCAGATGGAAGCGGGCATGCGGACCTACCTCCACGTGCACGGCGACGTGGTGGCCGGGCGCAGGATCGAGCTCGTCGCGCGCGACACGACCGGCCCCAACCCGGAGATCGCCAAGCGCCTCGCCCAGGAGCTCGTCACCCGAGACAAGGTCGACTTCCTCGCCGGCTTCGGCTTCACGCCCGAGGCCCTCGCCGTGGCGCCCGTGGCCACGGAAGCGAAGAAGCCCATGATCGTGATGAACGCGGCGTCCTCCGTGGTCACCACGCGCTCGCCCTACATCGTGCGCTTCTCGATGACGCTGCCCCAGACCTCCGCCCCCATGGCCACGTGGGCCGCGAAGCACGGCATCCGCAAGGTGTACACGCTGGTGGCCGATTACGCGCCCGGCATCGACGCGGAGACGGCGTTCAGGGCCGCGTTCACCGCCGCCGGGGGCCAGGTGGTGGATTCAGTGCGCACGCCGCTGCGCAGCCCCGAGTTCGCGCCCTACGTGCAGCGCATCAAGGACGCGAAGCCCGAGGCGGTCTTCATCTTCGTGCCGTCCGGGGCGCAGAGTGTCGCGTTCATGAAGGCGTTCGAGGAGCGCGGGCTCGCGCAGGCGGGCATCCAGGTGATCGGCACCGGAGACCTCACCGACGACCAGGTGCTGCAGTCGATGGGCGAGAGCGTCGCGGGCGTGGTCACGAGCCACCACTATTCCTATGCCCACGACTCGCCGGAGAACCGGGCCTTCGTGAAGGCGTTCCGGGAGACCAATCCCGACCTTGCGCGGCCCAACTTCATGGGCGTGGCGGGCTATGACGGCATGGCGGCCATCGCCGAGGTGGTGGCAAAGCTCGGTGCGCAGATCGACGGGGACCGGGCGATGGAGATCCTGCGGCACGTGAAGCTCGCGAGCCCGCGCGGGCCCATCGCGATCGACCCGGCCACCCGCGACATCGTGCAGACCGTCTATATCCGGCGCGTGGCGAAAGTGGGCGGCGAGTACGTGAACGTGGAATTCGACCGCTTTGCCGACGTGAAGGATCCCGGCAAGTAGCGCGCGCGACCGCTCAGCGGCTTCCCGCCGCGCGGGGCGCCAGCGTCTTCAGGTACGCGTAGATCGCCGCGAGCTCGGTGTCGTCGAGGCGGCGCAGGCTCTCGAACGGCATCACGTCGCTCACCTTCGATCCGTCGGGGCGCGACCCCGAGCGCATCATCGCGGCGAAGGCCTCGGGCGTGTCGTAGCGCGCCATCGCGCTGCCCTTCCCCGGCGTGAGGTTGGCCGCCGCGGGCCAGTCGGGCGGCGAGCCGGGAATGGGTCCCCCGGCAAAGGTGGCCCCGTGGCAGCCCACGCACATGGCGGCGGCATATTCGCCGTATTCCACGCTCGCCGCGGCGGCGATCGGCACCGGCGGCGGCATGCGATGGTCGATCTTCTCTGCGGCGTCGCGGATCCGGCCCACTCCGTAAAGCGCTTTCACGAGCAGGGGAAAGCGCACCGCAGCGGCTTCGCCGGATCTCGGCGGCAGGCTGCGCACGTAGGCCACGAGCGCGGCGAAGTCGACGTCGTCCATGCGGCTGTAGTCCTCGCTCGGCATGACGAGCAGGGCGTGTCCCTTCGGATCGATGCCGTGGCGGATCGCGCGCACCCAGTCGCCCTCGTCGTATCCGGCCACCGCGCTCCCCGGTCCCGAGGTGAGGTTCGGCGCGCGCACGTACGGGCCGCCGGGCTCGTCGATGAACACGCGGCCGGCCCCGTCATCGCCATGGCAATGGGAGCAGCCGCGGGACTCGAACAGGTACTTGCCGCGCGCCAGGGCGGCCGCGCCCTTGACGAACGCAACCGGGACGACCCTCACCTCGACGCTGCGCCGCATCTTGCGCTCGCCCAGCCAGACGGCGCCCGCGAATGCCGCGCAAGCCGCGATCGCGGCCAGCAGCACGACGAGCCCCGCGACCTTCCATGTGTTGCGCAACGCCGCTTTCCCTCCTGGTGCCGCGAGGATAGCATCGCGCATGGCCGCGCATCCCTTCGACCTGCCTCCTTCGCCGTGGGTGCGGCAATGGGCTTCGTGGATACGCCCCGGGGGCTCGGTGCTCGACCTGGCGTGCGGCTCGGGGCGGCATTCCCGCCTGCTCGCGCGCCTGGGGTTCGAGGTGGACGCGGTGGACCGCGACCCGGCGCTCTTCGTGGATCCGCCCGCGGGCGTGCGCCTGCTGGGCGCCGACATCGAGGTGGGCCCGTGGCCCTACGAGGGCAGGCGCTTCGACGGCATCGTGGTGACCAACTACCTGCATCGGCCGCTGCTGCCCACGCTTTGCGCGAGCCTCGAGGAGGGCGGAGTGCTGATCTACGAGACCTTCGCGCGGGGCAACGAGCGCTTCGGCAAGCCCTCGAATCCCGATTTCCTGCTGGTGGCCGGTGAGCTGCTGGAAGCG
>JAAOZZ010000342.1 GCA_012274175.1 Betaproteobacteria bacterium | reverse complement strand
GTCCGCGAGCGCCTGCGATTGCTCGACGCGCGCGCGCACGACGCCGAGGGACGGATTGCCGGCGATCGCTTCGGCCATGAGCGTGTCGAGCTGCGCGTCGCCGTAACGCCTCCACCACGCACCCGCCGGAGCCGCACCGGCCGGCAGCGCCCCCGAGAGCGCCTTGCGCGCCTGCAGCGCGTTCGGATCCGCCACGGCCGCGGTAGTGTCGATGCCGCCCGGGCTCGCGCAGGCGCCCGCCAGCCATGCGGCCACGGCGATCACGACCAGGGGATTCACCACGGGGGAACGACTTCGCAAGCAGCCACTCCGGGGATAAAGGGCCAAAGCCCTCTATTGTAGTAGCTTGGACTGCGCGGACGCCCCGGGTTCCGCGGTGCCCGGCGAACGGCGCACGTAGGCGTCCCGCAGCACGCGCTTGAGCACCTTGCCGATGGGGCTGCGCGGGAGGCTCTCCACCAGCTCCACGCTGTCCAGCCGTTGCACCTTGCCCAGGCGCTCGTTGGACCAGGCGAGCAGCGCGTCGGCGTCGACATGCATTCCTTCCCGGGCCACCACGAACGCGACCGGCGTCTCGCCCCACCGCGCCGAGGGCACGCCCGCCACCGCCACTTCGGCCACGGCGGGATGGGCGCGCACCACCTCCTCGAGATCGCCCGGATAGACGTTGAAGCCGCCGGAGATGACCAGGTCCTTCTTGCGATCGAGGAGGACCAGGAACCCGTCCTCGTCGAAGCGGCCCACGTCGCCGGTGCGGATGAAGCGCCTGCCCGCGGCGTCGAACCACTCGGCCTCGGCGGTCCGGTCGGGCCGGTTGTGGTAGCCGCTCATCATCGCGCCCGAATGGCCGACGACCTCGCCCGCCTCGCCCCGCGGCACTTCCCGTCCCGCGTCGTCGATCACGCGGATGTCGTGGCCCGGCGCCGGCTGGCCCACGGTATGGAGCTTCCCGGGATGCAGGTGCGCGGAGAGGATGCAGGTGCCTCCGCCCTCGGTCATCCCGTAGTACTCCACCAGCCCGCCGGGCCAGCGCGCGAGCACGTCGGCCTTGAGCGCCGCGGCGAATGGAGCGCTGGTGGAGAACTTGGTGCGGAAGGACGCGAGGTCGTAGCGGCCGAAATCGGGCAGCGCCATGATCCGCTGGTATTGCACCGGCACGAGCATCGCGAGGGTCGCGCGGTGGCGCTGCGCGAGGGCGAGAAACGCGGCCGCGTCGAACTTCTCCATCAACACCATGGTGGCGCCGAGCGCGAGGGTGGGGAACACCGCCACGAGGGTGGTGTTCGAATGCAGCGGCGTGGAGACGAGCGTTACCGTGTCGGGACCGTAGCCGTAGCTCGGGCCGCGCTGCAAGTGCAGCCAGCGCATGGAGTGGGGCTGTACGATGCCCTTCGGCTCGCCCGTGGTGCCCGACGAATAGATGATGTTGAACGGCCAGTCGGGCCGGATCTCCACGGTTGCGGGCCGCGGATCGTAGGGCACGAGCCAGCGCCCGAACGCCGAAGCGTCGTCGAGGAGCACGCGGGGTGGCGTCACGCGGGAGCCCAGCGCCGCATCCACCGCGCGATCGACGAAGAAGAAGCGCGCTCCCGAATCGATCGCCATGGCCGCCAGGCTGTCCGCGGTGACCGAGGGCGCGAGGGGCGCCACCGCGACGCCCGCGCGCAGGGCCCCGAGGAACACCGCGAGGTATTCGATGGAGCTCGAGGCGCAGATCGCGATTGCGTCGCGGGGGGCGACCTGCGCGCGCTGCAGCGTGGAGGCGACCCGGTCCATCAGCGCGTCGAGCGCCTCGTAGTCGAGGCGGCGCTCGCCCTGGATCAGCGCCGCATGCCGCGGCCGCTCGGCGGCGTGCTGCCGGACCAGCTCCGCGAGGCTGCCGAACGGCTGGGCGAGGTGCTCCCCGACACCCGTCGTCACGCCGGATGCTTCGCGAGCTCGATGCGCCCGATTTGGTTGCGGTGCACCTCGTCGGGTCCGTCGGCGAGCCGCAGCGTGCGCGAATTGGCGTAGGCGCGCGCGAGGCCGAAGTCCTCGCACACGCCGGCCCCGCCGTGGGCCTGGATCGCCCAGTCGAGCACCTGGCACGCCATCACGGGCGCGGCCACCTTGATCATCGCGATCTCGGCCCGCGCCACCTTGTTGCCGGCGGTGTCCATCATCCACGCCGCCTTCAACGTAAGGAGCCGCGCCTCGTCGATCATGATGCGCGCATCGGCGATGCGCTCGAGGGTCACGCCCTGCTCGGCGATGGGACGGCCGAAGGCGGCGCGGGACTTCACGCGCCGGCACATTTTCTCCAGGGCGCGCTCGGCCACGCCGATGAGGCGCATGCAGTGGTGGATGCGTCCCGGACCCAGCCGGCCCTGGGCGATCTCGAAGCCCCGGCCCTCGCCCAGCAGGAGGTTCGCGGCGGGCACGCGCACGTCCGCGAAGTCCACTTCCATGTGCCCGTGAGGCGCGTCGTCGTAGCCGAACACGGGAAGGTGTCGGACGAGCTTCACGCCGGGGGCGTCGCGGGGCACGAGGATCATCGATTGCTGGTGGTGCCTGTCGGCCGCCGGATTCGTCTTGCCCATGAAGATGAACACCTTGCAGCGCGGGTCTCCGGCGCCCGAGGTCCACCACTTGCGCCCGTTGATCACGTAGTCGCCGCCGTCGCGCGCGATCGAGCTCTGGATGTTGGTGGCGTCCGACGAAGCGACCGCGGGCTCGGTCATGGCGAAGCCGGAGCGGATCTCGCCGGCGAGGAGCGGGGCAAGCCAGCGCTGCTTCTGTTCGGGCGTGCCGTAGCGCTCGAGCACTTCCATGTTGCCGGTGTCGGGCGCGGAGCAGTTGAAGACCTCCGGCGCCCAGTGCACCCGTCCCATGATCTCGCAGAGCGGCGCGTACTCGGTGTTGGTGAGGCCCGCGCCCCGCGCCGATTCCGGCAGGAACAGGTTCCAGAGCCCCGCGGAGCGCGCCTTCGCCTTGAGCTCCTCCACCAGGCGCGTGGGCTGCCAGCGGTCGCCTTCGTCCACCTCGTCGAAGAAGCGCTGCTCGTTGGGATAGACATGGGCCTCCATGAACGCGGTGAGCTGCTTCTGGAGTTCCTTCACTTTCGGGGAATAGTCGAAATCCATCGCGATCCTCTCGTCAGGCTGCCTCGAGTTGCTCGACCTGCTTCCATCCCAGCTCCGCCATCGGGCGGGCGCGCTTGCCCGTCTCCACCGCCTGGGCGCTCGCGGCGTTGCCCGCCACGGCCCGCGCCATCACGCCCTGGAAGATCGCAGCGGCGCGGAACATGTTGTACGCCATGCAGAAGTTCCAGTCCCTGGCGCTCGGGGCGGCGGCCCCGGTGCGCTCGAGATAGCGGGCGAGGTACTCCGCTTCACCGGGGATGCCCATGGCCGCGAGGTCGCAGCCTCTCAGGCCCCGGAACTCCGTGGCCGACAGCCGCCACGCCATCATGTGGTACGAGAAGTCCCCTATGGGATGCCCGAGGGTGGACAGCTCCCAGTCGAGCACGGCGAGCACGCGGGGCTCCGTGGGATGGAAGACCATGTTGTCGATGCGGTAGTCGCCGTGGACGATGGTGGTCGCGTCCCCCGCGGGGATGTTCCTCGGCAACCATTCGATGAGGCGGTCCATCGCCTCGATCTGCTCCGTCTCCGAGGCCTTGTACTGGCGGCTCCAGCGGTCGATCTGGCGCTGGAAGTAGTTGCCCGGCTTGCCGTAGTCGCCGAGGCCGATCGCCGCGTAGTCCACGCAGTGCAGCGCGGCGATCACGCGGTTGGTCTCGTCGAAGAGGGCGCGGCGCTCCGCCGGGGCCATGCCGGGAAGCTGCGGGTCCCAGAGCACGCGCCCCTCGACGCAATCCATGATGTAGAACATCGCGCCGATCACCGACTCGTCCGTGCAGAGCGCATAGGTGCGCGGTACGGGCACGCCGGTGCCCGCGAGCGCGGTGATCACGCGATACTCGCGATCCACGGCGTGGGCCGAGGGCAGGAGCTTGCCCGGGGGCTTGCGGCGCATCACGTAGGTGCCGCTCGCGGCCTGGAGCCGGAATGTGGGATTGGACTGGCCGCCTTTGAACTGCTCCACGGAAAGGCGGCCGGCGAAGCCCGCCACGTGCTCGCCCATGTAGCGCTCGAGGGCGGCCACGTCGAAGCGGTGCGCCTCCGCGACCGGGCGAGTGCCGAGGTACGCCGCGAAGTCGCTCATCGCGCTAGACCGCCGTGACGCCGCCGTCGACGGCCACGATCTGGCCCGTGATGAAGGAGCAGGCGTCGGATGCGAAGAGCACGGCGATGCCCTTCAGGTCCTCGGGGCCGCCCACGCGGTTCAGGGGTGCCTTGGATGCGACCTTGTCGCCCATCATCTCGAGCAGCCCCTTCGTCATCCGGGTGGGAAAGAAGCCGGGCGCGATGGCGTTCACGTTGATGTTGTACCGCGCCCATTCCGCCGCGAGCGAGCGGGTGAAATTCACCACGCCGCCCTTGCTCGTGTTGTACGCGATGGTGCCCGGGCGCCCCGGGTCGCCGCCGCCCACGAGCCCGAGGATCGAGGCGATGTTGATGACCTTGCCCTGGCGGCGCGGCACCATGCAGCGCCGCCCGACCTCCTGGCTCGCCACGAACATCGCGGTGAGGTTGAGGTCGAGGACCTTGCGCCAGGCATCGAGCGGATGGTCGATCGCATCCGCTCCCCACGTGGTGCCCGCGTTGTTCACCAGGATGTCGATGGGACCCAGCTTCGCGACGGCCTCTTCCACCATGGCGGGAATCGCCGCCGCGTTGGACATGTCGCAGGCGAGCCCCAGGGCCTCGATGCCCATGGACGCGAGGTGCGCCACGGCCTGGTCGAGCTCGTCGCGCTTGCGCGCGGTGAGGGCCACGCGTGCTCCCATCTCTCCCAGCGCCTCGGCCATCTGCAGGCCCAGGCCGCGGGAGCCGCCTGTCACGAGCGCCGTGCGCCCGGTGAGCTCCAGGAGCTTGCGCACGCTCATCGGCCGACTCCCATGGCTGCCTTCGCCTGCATCGCGTCCTCCTGCATCGCTTCCTCCTGCCGGGCGGCGTGCCAGCTTAACACCGGCCACGGCCCCGGATCGATGGGGACAGGTGGATTAGACTGGCCGTGGAAAGGACCCCCATGGACCTCAACTATTCCCCCGAAGAGCTCGCGTTCCGGGACCAGGTGCGCGGCTGGCTGCGCGACAACCTGCCCGCCGACCTGCGCGACAAGATGGCTGCCTACGCGGACCTCTCGAAGGAAGACCTGCTGCGCTGGCATCGCATCCTGGCCCGGCAGGGATGGGTCGCGCCGTCGTGGCCGCGCGAATGGGGCGGCATCGACTGGGACGTGGTCCAGCGCTACATCTTCGAGGAGGAATGCGGGTATGCCGGCGCGCCCCCGCTCATGCCGTTCGGGCTCACCATGTGCGCCCCGGTGCTGCTCAAGTTCGGCACGCCGGAGCAGAAGCAGCGCTTCCTTCCGCGCATCTACAACGGCGACGACTTCTGGTGCCAGGGCTATTCGGAGCCCGGCTCGGGCTCGGACCTCGCCTCCCTCAAGACCCGGGCAGTGCGCGAAGGCGGCCATTACGTGGTG
>JAAOZZ010000341.1 GCA_012274175.1 Betaproteobacteria bacterium | reverse complement strand
TTGCAGAAGGCCATGGACGAGGCCACCGCCTACGGCAACGGGCTCGCCAACGACTACAACGAGCGCGACCGCAAGCGCATCGAGGAAGCCGGCAAGGCGAAGATCCAGCCGCTCACGAAGGAAGACCTCGCGAAGTGGCAGAAGGCCATGGAGCCGGTGTGGAAGAAGTTCGAGCCGGACATCGGCAAGAACCTGATCCAGGCGGCCCTCAAGGCCAACAAGTAGGGGTCCCGCGGCTCTCGCGGGGATACCCGTGCGCCTGTCGTGGTTCGAGCGGGTGGAGGAGTGGCTGATCGCCCTCCTCCTCGCCGCGATGACCGTCATCACCTTCGTGCAGGTGGTGGCGCGCTACGTGTTCAACTACAGCTTCACCTCCGCGCTCGAGCTCACGACCGTCCTCTTCGCGTGGCTCATCTTCCTCGGGATCCCCTATGGAGTGCGCACCGGGTCCCACATCGGCGTGGATGCCCTGGTGAAGGCGCTGGGGCCGAAATCGGCGCGGGTGGCGGGAGCCACCGCCGCCGCCCTGTGCATCGTCTACTCCGTGATCCTGCTGGTGGGGAGCTGGTCCTACGTCGCCAAGATGTACGACATCGACATCACCATGGAGGACCTGCCGATCCCCCAGTGGGCGCCGCGGGCGATCCTGCTCGCGAGCTTCGCGCTGCTGGTGGTGCGCTTCTCGCAGGTGCTCTATCGTATCGTGTCGGGGCGCGAGATCCGGCTGCACCTGGGCGATGAGGCGGCGGAGCTGCTGAGGCAGAAGGACCTGATGGGCGACGAAGGCCCCGGTTCCGGGAAGCCGCGATGACCACGGCGTTCCTGTTCGTGATGCTGTTCGCGTTCATGCTGCTCGGCATGCCGATCGCGATCGCGCTGGGCTTGAGCTCGGTGCTCACGATCGTCTTCGTCGGCCGGGATTCCCTCGCCTCCCTCGCGCTCAAGCTCTTCGAGACCTCCGAGCAGTTCACGCTGCTCGCAATCCCGTTCTTCATCCTCGCGGGCGCCTTCATGACCACGGGCGGGGTGGCGCGCCGGATGATCCGCTTCGCCAACGCCTGCATCGGACACCTCCACGGCGGGCTCGCCATGGCCTCGGTGCTGGCCTGCATGCTCTTCGCGGCGGTGTCGGGATCGTCGCCCGCGACCGTCGTGGCGGCGGGCTCGATCGTGATCGGCGGCATGGTGCGGGCCGGATACACGAAGGAGATGGCCGCCGGCGTGATCTGCAACGCGGGCACGCTGGGCATCCTGATCCCGCCCTCGATCGTCATGGTGGTCTACGGCGCGGCGACCGAGACATCCGTGGGCAAGCTCTTCATGGCGGGCATCATCCCCGGCATCGTGCTGGGCGTGATGCTGATGATCGCGATCTACGTCCGCGCGCGGATGATCAAGCTTCCACGCCAGCCCAAGGCGACCCTGCGCGAGGTGCTGTTCGCCGGGCGCGATTCCCTCTGGGGGCTGCTGCTCATCATCATCATCCTGGGCGGGATCTACGGCGGGATCTTCACGCCCACGGAAGCGGCGGCGGTGGCGGCGGTGTACGCCTTCTTCGTCGCGATCTTCGTCTATCGCGACATCGGCATGAAGGACGTGCCGCGAACGCTGATCGACGCGGGGCGCGTGACCGTGATGCTGATGTTCATCATCGCCAACGCCCTGCTCTTCGCCTACGTGCTCACCACGGAGCGCATCCCGCAGACCATCGCCGAGCACATCGTGAACCTGGGCATGGCGCCGTGGCAGTTCCTGGTGGTGGTGAACATCCTGCTGCTCATCGCGGGTAACTTCATGGAACCCACGGGGATCATCCTGATCCTGGCGCCCATCCTCTTTCCCATCGCCATGCGCCTGGGCATCGACCCCGTGCACCTGGGCATCATCATGACGGTCAACATGGAGATCGGCATGGTCACGCCGCCCGTGGGACTCAACCTCTTCGTGACCTCGGGCATCACGGGCATGCCGATGATGCAAGTGGTGCGGGCGGCGCTGCCGTGGCTTTCGGTGCTGTTCGTGTTCCTCATCATCGTGACCTACGTGCCGCAGCTCTCGCTGTGGCTGCCCGGCCTGATGTTCTGAGAAGGCGGAGACGGGATACCCCATGGCCCGGGTCGGCATTTTCGATGCGCGATTCGCCAACGACGGCGCGGCCCGCGATCACCTCGAGGCGCTGCGCTGGCCGGACGGCCCCGTCTGCTCCCATTGCGGCGGCACGGATCGCAACGTGCGCCTGGAAGGCGAATCCCATCGCGCCGGCCTACTGTTTTGAGGGGGTTGTGGTGCCGGGAGTCACCAAGGTGATCAAGCCCGGGGGCGTATTCTGAATTCCGGCCCGGCTGGCGCTGTCCAACGATCCGCAGGTCCGGGATCAACCGATTTTTTCACGAAGCCCTAGGAGGCAATTGCGATGGATGACAGGACGAAGGTCTCAAGACGCGTGTTCTTTCGGGGTGCAGCCACGATCGCGGGGGCCGCACTGGCCGCGGGCGTGATCCCGATCCGCGCTGCGCAGGCGCAGCAGAAGCTCGCCAAGGACATCATGAAGTACCAGGGCACCCCCAAGGACGGCCAGAAGTGCGACGATTGCCAGTACTTCCAGGCGCCGAAATCCTGCAGCCTGGTCGCAGGCGACATCTCCCCGCAAGGCTGGTGCACCGCGTACAACAAGAAGAAATCCTGACTTCCTGCGGGCACGCGGCCAACCCGCGCGCCTGCCGGTCACGCCCAGCCCGCGGCCGCCGCCGAACCATGAAGATAGACCCCGAAGACTTCCGCGTCCCCGCCGGCAAGAAGGTGAGGCTCGGGAAGTGGGCGACCCGCATCCGCCCCTACTACAAGTCGGAAAGCCACTACAAGGAGCTCCTGGCCGCCGACGTGGGACGCCTGAGCGACCTGCAGCGGCTCCTCTACGCATCGAACGCCTATTCGGTGCTCCTCATCTTCCAGGCCATGGACGCCGCGGG
This sequence comes from Betaproteobacteria bacterium, assembly GCA_012274175.1. Lineage (GTDB taxonomy): Bacteria > Pseudomonadota > Gammaproteobacteria > Burkholderiales > Usitatibacteraceae > Usitatibacter. Next base: position 744 of record JAAOZZ010000341.1, on the reverse strand, counting down.
CAAGGACGGCGCCATCAGCCATGTCCTGTCGGGCGTGAATCCCCAGGGCTGCGAGGTCCATAGCTTCAAGCATCCGAGCGCCGAGGAGCTGGAGCACGATTTCCTGTGGCGCACGACGCTGCGGCTTCCCACGCGCGGGCGCATCGGCGTCTTCAACCGCTCGTACTACGAGGAAGTCCTCATCGTGCGCGTGCATCGCGAGATCCTGCGCGGCGAGCGGATCCCGGACGGCCCCGAGCACTCGATCTGGAAGTCCCGCTACCGCTCCATCGTGGACTTCGAGAAGCACCTGCACCGAAACGGCACCCGGATCGTGAAGTTCTTCCTCCACCTGTCGAAGGAAGAGCAGCGCAAGCGCTTCCTCGATCGCATCGACCAGCCCGACAAGAACTGGAAGTTCGGCCAGACCGACCTGGCCGAGAGGAAGCTCTGGGACCGGTACATGCGCGCCTACGAGGATTGCCTGGACGCCACCAGCACCCGAAGCGCGCCGTGGCACGTGGTGCCGGCGGATGACAAGCTCAACGCCCGGCTCATCGTCTCCCGCGTGGTCATTGAAGCGCTGCAGGAGCTCGACATGTCCTACCCCAAGGTGTCCGCCGCCCGCCGCAGGGAGCTGCAGGCGATCCGCAAGCAGCTGGCGAAGTGACCGCGGCTCCGGCGCCGAGCAGCGCGTCTCCTCCCGACATCGCATCCGCGTCGCCCGCCGACGCCCTCGCCTCGCTGCGCGTCGATCCCCAGGCC
>JAAOZZ010000003.1 GCA_012274175.1 Betaproteobacteria bacterium | reverse complement strand
CGCCGGGTGGCAGCAGGTGAAGATGAGGCGCAGCCGATCGTCCTCGACGCCTTCGTGCTCGTCGGGCACCGAGCCGCCGGTGAGCGCCTCCACGTGCTCCGCGACGTCCTCGAGCGAGACTTCGTGCTTCGAGCGGCGGCGAAGTCGGTCGATGGCCTTGAAGCGGCCGGTCGTGATGAGCCACGCGCGCGGGTTCCCGGGCACGCCCTGCGCGGGCCACTGCTCCACCGCGGCGACGAACGCCTCGTGGACCGCCTCCTCGGCCACGTCGAAGTCGCCGAGCTGGCGGATCAGCGTGGCGAGGACCCGGCGCGATTCGGCGCGGTAGACCTCGTCGACGATGCGGCGGACCTCGACGGAATCAACCGGCGGAAGGCTTTCCATGCCGGGATTCTTGCATGACTTGCGAGCTCACTTCTTCGCGGGCGCGAAATGGAAGTCGGACGCTTTCCCGGCTGCATCGCAAGTGGTCCAGGCCTCCAGCACGCCACGCTGGAAGAAGACCTGGATGACGGCCGCGGGACGCGCGCCGATGGTGGTGGTCCTCGCCTCGCCGTAGCGCTGCATGCGTCCCAGGTGCTCGCGCAGCTCGCGGACGACCTCGCCGAACCGCTGCAAGGACGTGTGCGACATCAGGCCGGCATCGAACATGCCATAGGCCTGCCGCACCTGGCCGCTGCGGATCGCGCCGAGGATCGCTTCGGCGGTGCCGATGCATCCGGATTGCGCGGCGGCGTCCACAGGTCGCGCGCCGGCGTCCACGGATTGCGCGGCGGCGAGCAGTGCAACGAAGACGGCGGCCGGCAGGCGATTCATGGCGCGTAGTATCCATGAAAAAGAGGAGGCCGAAGCCTCCCCAAATTGTTGCACCTCTGATGAAAGACTTACCGCGGCATCAATGCTTGAGCGACATGACCGTGTCGATGCCGTGGATCACGCCGTTGCTCGCCTCGATTTCCTGCTTCGAGACCTTGGCGCCGTTCACGGTGAAGCCGTCGTCGTTGGCGGCGAACGTGAGGGTCGCGCCCTGCACGCTCTTCGAGTCGCGAGCCTTGATGTCCTTGGCGTGCAGCGAGCCCTTCATCATGTGCAGGTTGATAACGGAGGCGAGCTCGGCCTTGTCCTTGAGCAGCGCCTCGAGCCGGCCCTTGGGCAGCTTGGCGAAGGCCGCGTCGGTCGGCGCGAACAGCGTGAACGGGCCTGCGCCCTTGTAGGTGTTCAGGAGGTCGGAGGCCTTCAGCGCGTTGTAGAGCGTGCCGAAATTGCCCGCGTCGGCGACGTTGGCGACGATGTCCTTGCTTTGCGTATCCATGGTTCGAATCCTTCGCTGCTGGAGGCGGCAGGGGGAACGCACCTGCTGCGCCAGTCGATTGCAACCGGTAGCACAGCATGGCCCACGGATCGCACATCCCCTAGGCAATTACTTAGTTAATTGCCTTGACTTCCGGGGGCGGGGGCGGCGAGCGGCTCGTCGCCCAGCGACACCAGCGCGGCGGCGCGCGCATGGATTTCCGTGGTGTCGAAGAGCGGGACCGGGGAATCGCCTTCGCCCACCAGCATCGAAATCTCGGTGCACCCGAGGATGATCCCCTCGGCGCCCCGGGCCGCCAGGTCCGCGATCACCCGGCGGTATGCGAGCCGCGAAGCCTCGTTCACCTTTCCCAGGCAAAGCTCCCCGTAGATGATTTCGTGCACGATCGCCCGGTCCTGCGCGGGGGGCACCATGACCCGCAGCCCATGACGCTCCTCGAGGCGGGAGCGATAGAACGCCTCTTCCATGGTGAAGCGCGTGCCCAGCAGGCCCACGACCTTCAGGTTCCTGCGCGCGATGGCGCGTGCCGTGGGATCGGCGATGTACAGCAGCGGGATGCCGGCCTTCGCCTCGATGGCGGGAGCCACCTTGTGCATCGTGTTCGTGCAGAGGACCAGGAAATCCGCGCCCGAGCGCTCGAGCCTGATCGCCTCGTCGGCCAGCCGGTCCCCCGCCTCGGCCCACTTCCCCCCGTGCTGGAGCTTCTCGATCTCGTCGAAATCGACGCTCACGAGCACGAGCTTCGCCGAATGCAGTCCGCCCAGGCGCTCGGCGACCGTGCGGTTGATCGCCCGGTAGTAAGGAACCGTCGACTCCCAGCTCATCCCGCCCAGGAGCCCGATGGTCTTCATGGAAGGCGTGGCACGCGCGTTCCTAGCCCTCCAGGATCGCGAGCGCCTGGCCTTCCGCGACCGCGTCGCCTTCCTTCACCAGCAGCTCGACCACCGTTCCCTTCATTTCCGCGAGCACGGGGATCTCCATCTTCATCGACTCCAGGATCATCAGCGGGTCGTCGTCCGTGACGCTTTCACCCGGCTGCTTCACGATCTTCCACACCGAACCCGCGATCTCGGACTTCACTTCCTTCCTTGCCATGTCGAGGTGCCTTTCCTGGTTGCGAATCAAATGACGCCGAGGCTCAGCATCTCCTCGATCTCTTCCTCGCGATGGCCCAGCCGCAGGAGGATCTCCCGGCTGTGCTCTCCGCGCCGCGGGGACGCGCGATCGGCCGGGCAAGCGAACTCGCTCATCGCCAGCGGGAAGCCGAAGTCGAGGCCGCCCCCGGCGGCCTTGCGCACCGTACCGCGGGCGAGGTAGCCCGCATCGGCGGCGGCCTCCTCGAACGACATCACCGGAGTCACGCAGCAATCGAGCGGACCCAGGAGCCGCATCCATTCCCCGGCATCCCGCTGGAGGAACGCCTCGCGAAGCCGCGCGCGGACCGCTTCCGCCTCTTCCGCCTGCGCCTGGTGCTGCTCCTTGAGTTCGGGAAGGCCCAGCCCGTCGCACAGGACGTCCCAGAACTTCTTTTCCTGGGCGCCGAGGGCGAGATAGCGCCCGTCGCGCGTCGCGTACACGCCGTAGCGGGGCGACCCGCCGGTATGAGGCCCCGTGCCGCGGGGATGCACCTCGCCGCTCTCGTTCAATTCCGCGAGCGGCAGGACGCAATGGCTCATGACCGCGTCGGCCATGCTCACGTCGATGAAGCGGCCGCGGCCGGTGGCGCGCGCCTCGAAGAGCGCGGCGAGGATGCCCATCGCCGCGGTGAGCGTGCCGCCGAGGATGTCCGAGATGAGAAACCCGGGCAGCACGGGAGCCGATCCCGCGCTTCCGGTCTGGTCGAGCACGCCGGAGATCGAGAGATAGTTGATGTCGTGTCCCGCGTCGTCGCGCCGCGGGCCCGTCTGTCCATAGCCCGTGATGGCGCAGTGCACGATCGACGGCCGCTTCGCCGCGAGCGTCTCGTAGCCGAGCCCGAGGCGCGCCATCACCCCGGGGCGGAAGCTCTCCATCACCACGTCGGCGTCCGCGAGGAGCTCCAGGAACACCGCGCGCCCGCGCTCGTGCTTGAGGTCGAGGGTGAGGCCTTCCTTGCCGCGATTGGCGAGCTCCCGCACCGAGGCGCGCGCATAGTCGCCCACCTTGGGATCCTCGATCTTGATCACGTGGGCCCCGAGGTCCGCCAAGTGCTGCGCGCACAGAGGCCCGGGGAGCAGGCGCGTCAAGTCGAGCACGCGGATTCCCGCGAGGGGCGGAGGGCGGCGGGAATCCCGCGGCGGCGGTTCGCTCAACGTACCGCCTCAGAGGATGAAGCTCTGGAACCGCTTGAGGGTGCGGATGGCGCTGCGGATGTTCTCGCGCCGCAGCTGCTCGGCCCGCTCCGCGTCGCCCGCGCGCATGGCGGTCACGAACGCGCGGTGCTCCTTCAATCCGGTGGCCGCGCGTCCCGGCAGGATCTGCACCCGGCGCATGATCACGCGCGTCTTCTCGAGGATGCTGTCGAGCATTCCGGCGAGCACGGGATTTTCCGCCGCCTCGATGATGCGCCGGCGCAGCCGCTCGTAATGCAGGAAGTACGACTCCACGTCGCCTTTGTCGATCAGCTTCTCCAGCGGGCCGCCCTCGCGCAGCTGCTCGACCCATTCCTGCCACGTCTCCCGCGGCGCCTTCTGGGTCGCGAGGCGCACGCACATGCCCTCCAGCGCCTCGCGGGCGTCGTAGATCTCGAAGACCTGGGTCAGGTCCAGGCGCGCGACTTCCGCGCCGCGGTTGGGAACGCGCTTGATGAGCCCGCGCAGCTCGAGCTCGGTCAGCGCCTCGCGGATGCGCGTGCGCGACACGGCGAAATCCTTGGCGAGCTTCGCCTCCTGCAGCTTCGAGCCGGGCGGGATGGCGTGGCTCGAGATACCGTCGCGAAGCACCTGGACGATGTCCACGGGCCGGGAGCGGGCGGCGGTCGCGGTTTTCTTCTTCATGAGGGCGCCATTCTACCCGGTTGATGATGCGCTGCAACATCGCGGTTTACGGGTTTGTACACGGAAATGTTGACACTATTTGCGCCGCTCTAGTAGCCTTGATGGACGCGACGGATTCCCGCGGTCGCGCCCGCAAACCCCGGAGGAAACCTTCCATGCCCCAACAGCCAGGCGGGCCGCTCGCCGGCATCCGCGTCCTCGAGCTGGGCTCGAGCGTGGCCGGTCCCTTCTGCGGCCGCTTGTTCGCCGATTTCGGCGCCGAGGTGGTGAAAGTGGAGCTGGCCGAGGGCGACCCCGTGCGCGGCATGGGCAAGCGCCTGGAGGGCAAGTCGCTCTACGCGGCGAGCATCTTCCGCAACAAGCGCCTGGTCTCCATCGACATGAAGACGCCGCGGGGCCGCGAGCTGGTGGCGGCCCTCGCGGAGAAATCCGACGTGATCGTCGAGAACTTCCGGCCCGGTACCCTCGAGCGCCTGGGCCTCGGGTACGACGCCTTGAGCGCCAGCAACCCCGGGCTCGTGCTGGTGCGCATCAGCGGCTTCGGCCAGACCGGGCCCTACTCCCAGCGCGCGGGCTACGGCGCCATCGGGGAAGCGCTGAGCGGCCTGCGCGGCCTCACGGGAGACCCGGACCGGCCGCCCTCGCGCATCGCCGCCTCCGTCACCGACGAGGTGACCGCGATCTACGGCGCGTTCGGCGCGATGATGGCGCTCTGGTCGCGCGCGAAGACGGGACGCGGGCAGGTCGTCGACGCGAGCCTCTACGAATCGGCGTTCAGCCTGATCGAGCCCCACGTGCCCGCCTACGACAAGCTGGGGATCGTGGCGGAGCGCGCCGGCGCGCGGCTGCCGGACTCCACGCCGAACAACACCTTCACCACCCGCGACGGGCGCTACATCCACGTGACCGCCATGGGCAACGCGGTGTTCGTGCGCCTCGCGAAGGTCATCGGCCGCCCCGATCTCGTGAGCGACCCGCTCTACGCCACCCAGATCGCGCGCTCGGCCAACGAGGAAGCGCTCGATAAGATCATCGGCGAGTGGGTCGCCGCCCGGCCCCTCGACGAGGTGAACACCGCGCTCAACGAGGGCGGCGTTCCGGCCGCCCCCATCTACACCATCGCCGATATCTTCAAGGATGCGCACTACAAGGCGCGGGACATGATCGTGCGCATGCCCGACGAGACGTTCGGCAGCGTCGCGTTGCCCGGCGTGGTGCCGAAACTCTCGGCCACCCCCGGGGCGATCCGGCACGCGGGGCACGGCGTGGGCGAGGACACGGTCGACGTGCTCACGGACCTGCTGGGCCTCACCGCCGAGCAGATCGCGGCCCTCGAGCGCGACCGCATCATCGCGACCTCCTCCGCGCGGGAAGACAAGTTGGCGGAGGAAGCATGAGCGGCAAGACGAAGACCCGCGAGGAATTCCAGCGCGAGATGGAAGCCGAGTACGAGCGGCGCCGCGCGAAGGCCCTCGCCATGGGAGGACCGGAGAAGCTCGCGAAGCGCGCGCGGGCCGGGGTGCTCGACGCGCGGGCGCGCATCGATCGCCTCTTCGACGCGGGCACGTTCAGCGAGTCCGGCCTCTTCAGCACCTCCATCCACTCGCCCGAGGACGCGGAGCGCTCGCCGTGCGACGGCAAGATCACGGGCTTCGGCAAGATCGGCGGACGCTGGTCCGCGGTGGTATCCAACGACTTCACCGTGTTCGGGGCCTCCAGCGGCTCCACCAACGTGCGCAAGATCGCCCACATGAAGCGCGTGGCCACCCAGCGCGGCATGCCGATCGTGTTCCTCGGGGAGTCGTCCGGCGCGCGCATGCCTGACACCATGGGGGCCCGCGGCATGGGCCTGGGCCTGGGCAACGATCCCGCCCAATACCAACGCATGCGCGAAACACCCTGGGCGGCCGCGGTGCTCGGCATGTGCTATGGATCGTCGTTCCTCTACACCTGCTGCTCGGACTTCCGCGTGATGCGCAAGGGCGGCGTGATGGCGGTGTCCAGCCCGCGGCTGATCGAGCTCGCCACCAACGAGAAGGTGGAGGCCGAGGAGCTGGGGGGCTGGCAGGTGCACACCGAGGTCACGGGCCTCATCGACATGGCGGTGGAGAGCGACGAAGAAGCGCTGGACGCCATGAAGCGCTTCCTTTCGTACCTGCCGTCCAACCACAACCTGCCGCCGCCCGAGCAGCCGGTCCCGGCGGGATCGGGCGAAGGCATGGCGCGCATCCTCGACCTGCTGCCGGCGAGCCGCGTGCAGGTCTACGACATGCGCAAGCTCGTGGCGGCCATCGCCGACGCGGGCAGCGTCTTCGAGCTGAAGCCGAAATTCGGCCGCGTGGCCGTCACGGCGCTGGCGCGCCTCGGCGGCAAGCCCGTCGGGTTCATCGCGAACAACCCGCTCTACAAGGGCGGCGTCATGGATTCCGACGCCGCCGACAAGGTGATCGGCTTCATCGTGATGTGCGACTCGTTCAACATCCCGATCGTGCTTCTCGTCGACACGCCCGGCTTCGTGATCGGCGCCGAGGCCGAGCGCCGCAAGGCCACGGGCAAGATCGTGAACTTCATGAACGCGCTGCAGCTCGTGACGGTGCCGAAGCTCTCGGTGATCATCCGCAAGACCTTCGGCCAGGCCTACCTCAACATGGGCGGCGGGCGCAATTCCGACGAGGTCGCCGCGTGGCCCACGGCGGAAGTGAGCTTCATGACGCCGCAGTTCGCGGTCACCATCGTGCACGGCACCCGTCCCGGCGAGCCCGGCTTCGAGGAGCAGCTGGCGGAGATGGAGAAGGACAACAACGCCTACGAGATCGCGCGCACGTTCGCCGTGCAAAACGTGATCCGGCCCGAGGAGACGCGGGACTATCTCATCCGCATGCTCGAGATCCACTCCCTCAAGTTGACCGGCGGCGTGGGCCAGCACCTCATGCGCGCCTGGCCCACGAGCTACTGACGATGGGCGCGTTCGCCACGGTGCTGGTCGCCAATCGCGGAGCCGTCGCCTCGCGGGTGATCCGTGCGCTGCGGGCGCTCGGCATCCGCTCGGTCGCCGTGTATTCCGAGGCCGATCGCGACCTGCCCTACGTGGCCGAGGCCGACCAGGCCGTGGCCCTCGGCGCGCCTCCTCCGCGGGAGAGCTACCTTTCCATGGAGCGCGTGCTCGCCGCGGCGCGCGCATGCAAGGCCGACGGGCTGCATCCGGGCTACGGGTTCCTCTCGGAGAACGCCGCCTTCGCGCGGGCCGTGGTGGAAAACGGCATCGCGTTCATCGGCCCCTCGGCCAGGTGGATCGACGCCATGGGACACAAGACCAACGCCCGCGAGCTCGCCGCGTCGTGGGGCCTGCCCGTGGGACGCGGAACCAAGGTGCTCGACGTCGACGCCCACGGGCTCCTCGAGCAGGCGGAGGCGATCGGATATCCGATCATGGTGAAGCCGGCCGCGGGCGGCGGCGGCATCGGCATGATGCGCGTGGATTCCCCGTCGCAATTGGTCGAGGCCATCGGCAAGGCGCGCTCGGCCGCCGAGCGCGGATTCGGCGTGGGCGACGTCTACCTCGAGCGGCTGGTCGTTCGTCCCCGGCATGTGGAGATCCAGGTCCTCGGCGATGCCCACGGGAACGTCGCGCACCTGTTCGATCGCGACTGCTCGGTGCAGCGGCGCCACCAGAAGGTGATCGAGGAGGCTCCCGCGCCGGGCCTCGCCGCCGAGCGCCGGATGGCACTCGCCACCCAGGCCGCCGCGGCCCTCGCCCGCGCGGGCTACGACAACATCGGCACCCTCGAGCTGATGCTCGACGCCTCGGGGGAGTTCAGCTTCCTCGAAATGAACACGCGCCTGCAGGTGGAGCACGGCGTGACCGAGGAGATCACCGGCGTGGACCTGGTGGCCGGGCAGATCCGCAGCGCCGCCGGCGAGCGCCTCGACGCGATCCTTCCCGCGGCGATCGAGGCGCGCGGGCATGCGATCGAGGCGCGCGTGTGCGCCGAAGACCCGCTGCGCTTCTTTCCCTCGACGGGGAAGCTCGCGGCGTTCCGTCCGCCTTCGGGCGCGGGCATCCGTGTGGAGACCGGATATGCCGAGGGCAATACCGTGACGCCGTTCTACGATTCCCTCATCGCCAAGGTGATCGCCCACGCTCCCACGCGAGCCCAGGCGATCGAGAAGCTCGACCAGGCCCTCGCGGCCTTCGAGATCGCGGGGGTGAAGACCAACATTCCCGCGGTGCGCCTCGTGCTCGCGAGCGAGGCGTTCCGCGCCGGGCGCGTGCACACCGGCCTCATGCACGAATGCCTCGAAGCCGCGAAGCTCGCGAAGACCGCCGCATGAGCACCTCCATCCCCTGGCAGCCGGAGATCGACGAGCTCGAGGCCCGCCGGCGCTGGGCCGAGATGGGCGGCGGACCGGAAGCGCTCGCCAAGCACGCCGCGGAAGGCCGGCTCACGATCCGCGAGCGCATCGCCTGCCTCGCCGATGGGGGATCGTTCCAGGAAGTGGGCAAGCTCACGGGCACCGCGACCTACGAGGGCGCCCAGGTGCGATCGGTCCTGCCCGCTCCGTACGTGATGGGGATCGCGAAGATCCGCGGTCGTGCCGTGGCCCTGGGCGGAGAAGATTTCACCGTGCGCGGCGGCACGAGCTGGGGCTCGGACCGGCGCAAGGGCGGCCAGGGCGGATTCATCGAGGACCTCGCCGCCAACTACCGCATCCCGCTGGTGAACCTCATCGACGGCTCCGGCGGCAGTGTCGCCTCCATCAAGAAGCGCGGACATGCGGTGTTTCCCGGCGTGCACGGATTCGAGAAGTCGGTGGAGCTGATGGGGATCGTTCCCGTGGTGAGCGCCGTCCTCGGCGTGGCCGCGGGCGGTCCGGCGGGACGCGCGATCCTCTCCCACTGGTCGGTGATGGTCACCGGGCAGAGCCAGATCTTCGCCGCGGGACCTCCCATCGTGGAGCGCGCCCTGGGACAGAAGGTGACGCGTGAGGAGCTGGGTGGCGTGAAGATGGCGGTGCACGCCGGCGGCACGATCGACAACGCCGCTGCGAGCGAGGCGGAGTGCCTGCGGATGGTCGCGGATTTTCTCTCGTACCTTCCGCAGAACGTGTGGGAGATGCCGCCGGTCACGCCGTGCGACGACCCCGCGGCCCGTCGCGACGAGGCCCTCGCCGCCATCATTCCGCGGGACCGCCGCAAGCCCTACGACATGCGCGTGCTGATGCGCGGCATCTTCGACGTGGACTCCATCTTCGAGATCCAGCCCACCTGGGGCAAGGGCATCATCACGAGCTTCGCGCGCCTCGCCGGGCGACCCGTGGGAGTGGTGGCGAACAATCCCATGGTCTACGCGGGCGCCATGGACGCGCGCTCGGCGCGCAAGCAGTCCCATTTCGTCGAGCTCTGCGACACCTTCCACATTCCGTTGGTCTACCTCGTAGACCAGCCCGGTTTCCTCGTGGGTCCCCAGGCGGAAGCCGCCGGCACGCTGCGCGACGGCATGCGCGCCGTGTACGTG
>JAAOZZ010000340.1 GCA_012274175.1 Betaproteobacteria bacterium | reverse complement strand
CTTCTCGGCTTCCTCGACCTCGACGAAGTCCTCGGTCGTGGGAGCCACCATCTCGCTCACCACCTGGCTGCGGCCCTCGAGGATCGCATCGGCCACGCCCCGCGCGTACAGACGGATGGCGCGGGTCGAGTCGTCGTTGCCCGGGATCACGTAGTCGATGCCGTCGAGCGAGTTGTTCGAGTCCACCACGCCCACGATCGGGATGCCCAGGGTGCGCGCCTCGGTCACCGCGATCTTGTGGAAGCCCACGTCGATCACGAAGAGCGCGTCGGGCACGCCGCCCATGTCCTTGATGCCGCCCAGGGAGCGCTCGAGCTTCTCGCGCTCGCGGTTGAATTGCAGCTGCTCCTTCTTCGAGAGGCGCTCGAGAGATCCGTCGGCCGCCATCCCGTCCATGTCCTTCAGGCGCTTGATGGACTGCTTCACGGTCTTGAAGTTCGTGAGCATGCCGCCCAGCCAGCGGTAGTCGACGTAGGGCGCGTTGGCGCGCTGCGCCTCTTCCTTCACGATCTCGCGCGCCTGCCGCTTGGTGCCCACGAAGAGGATCTGCCCCTTGTTGGCGGTCAACTGGCGCACGTACCGGAGCGCCTCCTGGTACATCGGAAGCGACTTCTCGAGGTTGATGATGTGGATCTTGTTGCGGGCCCCGAAGATGTACGGAGCCATCTTGGGATTCCAGTAGCGCGTCTGGTGGCCGAAGTGCACGCCGGCCTCCAGCATCTGGCGCATGGTGACGGACATCGTGAAAACTCCTGTCGGTTAAGGTTGGCCTCCCCCGCGTGAGCCCGGCCCGGCGCTCGCCTGGGGCGACCACCGCGGGCACGGACACCTTAGCCATGGGCGGGGTGTGGATTTGCCGCGAAATCCGCGGTCGCGAAGCCCGTTGCTGCAAGGCACTGGCGATCGTTCGGATAGCACGCCATTATAGCGCGAAACCCCCGCTCTTTCATACATTTCCTCGCCCTTATGGACCGACGCCGCTTCCTCGCCCTGGCCGCCCTGCTCGCATCCTCGGGGAGCGTCCGGGCAGCGGTTCCGGCAGGCTTCGTGGACGTGCGCCGGCACGGGGCGCGCGGCGACGGCGCGAGCGACGACACGCCAGCGTTCCAGCGCGCCCTGGACGGGGCCGCGGGCGTCTGGGTCCCCGAGGGCCGCTACCTCGTGGGTGACCTGGCCCTCTGGTCCCACACGCGGCTTGCCGGCACGGGCGCGCGCTCGGTGCTCGTGCATCGGCCCGGCTCCACCTTCCTCGCCGCCTCGGGCGGCGGCTTCGCGGGATCGGCCGACCCGCGCGACAACGTGCGCGACATCACCATCGAGGACCTCGCGTTCGAGGGGCGCTCGGTGAGCGACGGGTTCGTGCAGACCAACCACCTGCTGGTGGCCACCGGCTGCTCCGGCCTCGCGGTGCGCCGCTGCGCCTTCCGCGCGTTCCAGGGCGACGGCATCTACGTCGCGGGCTCGGCCTATGCCACCGGCGCCGAGCGCCACAACGAGGACGTCACGATCCGCGGCTGCCTCTTCGACGGCGTGAACGACCAGAACCGGCAGGGCGTGAGCATCACCGACGGCACCCGCGTGACGGTCGAGGGCAACCTGTTCCGGGACTGCTCGCGCCCCGACATGCCGGGCGCGCTCGACATCGAGCCGGAAGCGCCCTGGGCCCGGATCCAGGACGTGCGCGTGCTGCGCAACCGCTTCGTGAACGTGCTGGGCGGCGTGGGGGCCATCTGCGTGATCCTCGCCCTGGACCGCTACGACCGCCATCCCCGCGGCATCGAGATCCGCGGCAACCGCGTCGAGGGGCGCTTTCGCACGCTCGGCGTGGTCGCGAAGGGATTCGTCGACGGGGCACACGCACCGCCCGTGGACCTGGTGATCGCGGGCAACGAGATCCTCGATACCTTCCACGGCTTCGAAATCTCCGGGCTTCGCGGCGTGAGATTCGAGGACAACGTGATACGGGGAACCACGGTCGCGGCGCGGCTCTCGGTGCCCCATCGCGGGCGCGCGGCCGACGTGGCCGTGGTGCGTAACCGCTTCGAGAAGGTCGGCATGCACTCGGGCGTGGCGCTCAAGGTCCATCCGACCGTCGATCTCACGGTGGCCGACAACCGCTTCGTCGACTGCGGCTGGATCGACCGGCGCGGCGGCGTGGCGATCGACGCCTCGGAGGAGCCGCCGGCCATGATGCGCGCCGAACGCAACACGTTCTCGGAACCCCGGTGGCCGAAGGGCGCCTAACGGTATAATTGCCGCCATGGAAGGTCGACAGCAATCCGTGGGAATGCCCGCCAAGAGCCCCGAGGACATCGAGGGCATGCGCCTCGCCGGCCGGCTGGCCGCCGAGGTGCTCGATTACGTGACGCCCTTCGTGAAGCCCGGGGCGACCACGGGCTATCTCGACCAGCTGTGCCACGACTTCATCACCGGCGTGCAGGGTGCGATCCCGGCGCCGCTCAACTACGCGCCCCCGGGCCATCGCCCGTACCCCAAATCCATCTGCACTTCCGTGAACCACCAGGTGTGCCACGGCGTTCCCGGCGACAAGGTGCTGCGCCACGGCGACATCGTGAACATCGACGTCACCGTGATCAAGCACGGCTGGCACGGGGATACGAGCCGCATGTTCTACGTGGGCGAGCCCTCGGTGCAGGCCCGGCGCCTGTGCGAGATCACCTACGAATGCATGTGGAGGGGCATCGCGGCGGTGCGTCCCGGCGCCACCCTGGGCGACATCGGCTTCGCGGTGCAGAAGCACGCCGAGAGCCACGGCTACAGCATCGTGCGCGAGTTCTGCGGCCACGGCATCGGGCGGCGCTTCCACGAGGAGCCGCAGATCCTGCACTACGGGCGCCCGGGACAGGGCATGAAGCTGCAGCCCGGCATGACCTTCACGATCGAGCCGATGATCAACGCCGGCAAGCGCGACATCCGCCAGCTCGCCGACGGCTGGACCATCGTCACCGCCGACCATTCGCTCTCCGCCCAGTGGGAGCACACGATCCTCGTCACCGAGGACGCCTACGAGGTGCTCACCGTCTCGGCGGGCACCCCGCCCGTGCCGGCGTTCGCCGCCGAGCGCGCCACGGCCTGAGGCGTCCGCTCCGATCCATTCCGGCAAGGCGAGCATCGGGAAGGGTGAGACCCCTCTCGAGGGCGGCGAACGATCGCGCTTTGCCGCTATAGTGCGCAGATGAGCATCGCCTCCGAGAGTCCCGCCGCGCAGGCACAGGCGCCGCGCGGCGATCCGGCGCAGTCTCGCGCCTGGTTCAGGTCCCGGCGCGAGGACCTGCAGGGCCGCTACCTGCGCCGTCCCGATCCCCGCCGCAATCTCGCCGCCTACGCCGCGGCCGTCGACCAGCAGCTCCAGGGCCTGTGGAGCGCGCACGTGAGCGACCCCGCGATCGCGCTGGTCGCGGTGGGCGGCTACGGCCGCGGAGCGCTGTTCCCCCATTCCGACGTGGACGTGCTGGTGCTGCTTCCCGACGGGCGCGCGCCCGACGCGGCGATCGAGCGCTTCATCGGTGCGCTCTGGGACTGCGGCGTGGAGCCCGGCCACAGCGTGCGCACGGTCTCCGAGTGCGTCGACGAGGCGGTGAAGGACGTGACCGTGGACACGAGCCTGCTCGAGGCGCGGCTCGTCGCGGGCCATGGGCCGCTGCTCGTCGCCCTCGAGGCGCGGCTGCGGGCCGTGCGCGACGTGCGGGCCTTCTTCGAGGCGAAGCTGCACGAGCAGACGCGCCGCCACGAGCGCTTCCAGGAGGCGGCCTACAACCTCGAGCCCAACATCAAGGAAAGTCCCGGGGGGCTGCGCGACCTGCAGATGGTGCTGTGGCTCGCGCGCGCGGCGGGGCTGGGGACCTCGTGGAAGGCGCTCGCCGAGGAGGGCATCATCACGCCGCGCGAGGCCGCTTCCATCGCCGCCAACGAGCGCGTGCTCCAGGACCTGCGCATCCGGCTGCACTACCTGGCGGGGCGGCGCGAGGACCGCCTGGTCTTCGACCACCAGATCGAGATCGCGCGCCAGCTGGGGCTCGCGGGACGGGACGGCATGGCGCCTTCCGACCTGCTGATGCGCCGCTATTACCTCGCGGCGAAGGCCATCTGGCGCTTCAACCAGATCCTGCTCGCCAACCTCTTCGACCGCATCACGCCCGCCGCCGAGCGCCGGGTCACGGTCCTCGACGAGGACTTCCAGGTGGTGAACGTGAACCTGGAGCTGCGGGACGAGCGGGCTTTCGAGAAGCGCCCGGGCATGATCCTGGAGGCGTTCCGTCGGCTGCAGGACGATCCCGGCATCGCGGGGCTCGGCCCCACGACGCTGCGGGCGCTTTCCCGCGCGCTGCCCCGCATCAACCGCGCGTTCCGCCAGGATGGCGACAACCGCCGCCGCTTCATGCAGATCGTGCGCAGCGAGCGCCTCACGTGGACGCTGCGCCGCATGAGCCGCTACGGCGTGCTCGGCCGGCTGATCCCGGCTTTCGGGCGCATCGTGGGCCAGATGCAGCACGACCTCTTCCACGTCTACACCGTGGACGAGCACATCCTCATGGTGATCCGCAACCTGCGCCGCTTCCGGATCCCGCGCTTCAACCACGAGTACCCGTTCCCCTCCGAGCTCATGCAGGAGTTCGAGCGCGTGGAGGTGCTCTACCTCTCCGCGCTCTTCCACGACATCGCCAAGGGGCGCGGCGGCGACCACTCGCGCCTCGGCGCCGAGGACGCGATCCGGTTCTGCAAGGCCCACGGCCTGGCGAAGGCCGACGCGGAGCTCGTCGCCTGGCTGGTGCAGCACCACCTCGAGATGTCGTCCACGGCGCAGAAGCAGGACCTCACCGACCCCGACGTCATCGCCGCCTTCGCCACCGTCGTGCGCGACGAGCGCACGCTCACGGCGCTCTACATCCTCACCGTGGCCGACATCCGCGGCACGAGCCCCGCCGTGTGGAACGCCTGGAAGGGCAAGCTCCTGGAGGACCTCTTCCGCCTCACGCGCCGCCTGCTGCGGGGCGAGACCGACTACGCCGCCTCGTGGATCGCCGCGAAGCAGGACGAGGCGCTGCGCATCTTCCGCCAGTACGTCCCGGAGCCGGGGCGCCACGAGGCGCTGTGGGCGAACCTGGACGACAACTATTTCCAGCGCTTCGAGGCGACCGAGATCGGCTGGCACACGCGCACGCTCTGGGCGCGCTCCACGCCCGACAAGCCGATCGTGCGCGCCCGCCTCTCGCCCGTGGGCGAGGGGCTGCAGGTGCTGGTGTACGCGCCCGACCAGCCGGGCCTCTTCGCCCGCATCACGAGCTTCTTCGAGCGCCTGCAGCTCGACGTGGCCGCGGCGAAGATCTACACGACGCAGCACGGCTTCGCGCTCGACAGCTTCCAGGTGCTCACCCGCACGCGCGAAGGCGAGCACTACCGCGAGCTGATCCAGAAGGTCGAGGCGGGCCTGGGCGAGCGCCTGGTGCCGGGCACGCCCCTCGATCCCGCGCCTTCCGGGCGCATCTCGCGCTGGGTCAAGCATTTCCCCATGGAGCCGCGGGTGTCCATCGAGCCGGACCGCCGACCCGGGCGCTGGCTCGTGGCGGTGAGCTGCGCCGACCGGCCGGGACTGCTTTCCTCGCTCGCGCGCGTGCTGCTCGCCCACGACCTCAACCTCGTGGACGCGCGCGTGACCACGTTGGGCTCGCGCGCCGAGGACGCCTTCGTGGTGAACGGGCCGCGGCTCGACGAACCGCTGCGGCGAGAGGCGCTCGCGGCGGAGCTGCAGCAGACGGTCGTCGCGTAGGCGCGCCGCGCGAGCGGCGCGCCGGGCAAGCTCAGGGCGCGGGCTTGCGGTCCGAGAGCAGGATCCAGCCGCGGATCACGCGGTAGAGATACCAGACGAAGAGGATCGTCCACGGCAGCCACCAGACGAGGATGCCGACGATCGTGATGAAGAGCAGCGCCGTCAACACGCCGCAGATCGCGATCCACACGAGGCCCCACCAGAAGGTCCGCGAAAGCCACGCGTAGTGGGACTCGATCCAGGTGCCGCGCACCCGGTCGCGGGTGACCATGCCGACCACGATGGCCGCGATGGCGAGCAGCCACGCCGTGAACGGCGCGAGCAGGTGCAGCAGGTACAGGATATTGGCCGTGCCCGTCTCGGCGCTGGGCTCGCTAGGGGAATTCACCGCCATGGCCGCCTCCTATTCATCGACGAGATCCTCGCCGGGGAACAGCTCCTCGTTGAAGCCGAACTTGCTCATGTCCGTCATGCGCTGGGGATAGAGGATGCCGTCCAGGTGGTCGCACTCGTGCTGCACGACGCGCGCGTGGAAGCCCTCGGCCTCGCGCTCGATCGCGAGGCCCTCGCCGTCGAAGCCGCTGTAGCGCAGGCGCGTGTAGCGCGGGACGAGGCCCCGCATGCCGGGCACCGAGAGGCAGCCTTCCCAGCCTTCCTCCACCTCGCGCGTGAGCAGCAGGATCTTCGGATTCACGAGCACCGTGAACGGCACTTCCTCGGCGTCGGGATAGCGTGGATTGTGGTTCACGCCGAAGATCACCACCCGCAGGCCCACGCCGATCTGGGGCGCGGCGAGGCCCGCGCCGTTCTTCGCGGCCATCGTGTCCTTCATGTCGGCGATGAGCGACGAGAGCTCCGGGGTGCCGAAGCGCTCCACCGGCTGCGCGCGCTCGCGCAGCACCGGGTGGCCCATGCGCAGCACCTCACGCGCCGCCATGGCGCTCCACCAGCTTCGCGACGATCATCCTCACCTTCGCCATGCTCTCCTCCATCACGCGCCCGATGTCTTCCAGGCTGACGCCCCGCGCGCTCGCCCCGCGGCCCGCGGCCGGGTTCACCACCACCGCGAGCGCGGCGTACGACAATCCGAGCTCCCGGGCGAGGGCGGCCTCCGGCATCCCGGTCATGCCCACCATGGTCGCCCCGTCGCGCTCGTAGCGGTCGATCTCGGCCTTGGTCTCCAGGCGCGGCCCCTGCGCCGCGGCGTAGGTTCCGCCATCGGTCACGGGCAACCCGGCCGCGCGCGCGGCGTCCTTCACCATCGTGCGCAGCTCCTCGCTGTAAGGATAGGTGAAGTCGATGTGGGTGACGGGCTGCTCGGCGCCTTCGAAGAAGGTCGACGGCCGCCCCCACGTGTAGTCGATGACCTGGTCCGGGATCGCGATCGTGCCCGCCGAGAGCGCCGGCGCGATGCCGCCCACGGTGCAGATGGAGATCACCTTCGTCACGGCCTGGGCATGCAGCGCCCAGAGGTTCGCGCGGTAGTTGATCTCGTGGGGCGCCAGCGTGTGGCCGTAGCCGTGACGCGCGAGGAACACCACCTCGGAGGCGCCGATGCGCCCGAACGTGAGGGGCCCCGACGGCTCGCCGTAGGGCGTGCGCACGATCTGGCGCTTGGTGATCTCGAGGTTCACGAGCCCCGTGAGCCCGCTGCCTCCGATGATGGCAATCAATTGAAGTCCATCCTTCGCGAAAGCCTGTCCGACGATTGCCCCCTCTCCCTTGGGAGAGGGTTGGGGAGAGGGTTGGGGAGAGGGTCCGTCATGTTTCCTTCAACGCGTAGATCGCCGGCAGGTTGCGCCACAGGCCATAGGCGTCCATGCCGAAGCCGAAGACGTACCGGTTGGGGACCGTGACTCCCACGAAATCCGCGCGGGCGGGCTTGGCGCGCCCGAGGTCCTTGTCGGCGAAGACGGCGGCGTATACCGGTCCCGCGCCCATATCGGCCAGCTTGTCGCGGATGGCGGCGAGCGTGATGCCCTCGTCGAGGATATCGTCGACCACCAGCACGGTGCGGCCGCGCACGTTGTCCCGCGGCGCGAGGCGCCAGGCGATGTCGCGGCCCTGGGTGCCGTTCTGGTAGCGGGTCACCTCGATGGCGCCGAACTCGAGCGGGAAGCGCAGCAACGGCAGCAGGCGGCCCGTGAACACCGCCGCCCCACCCATCACCGAGAGCACCACCGGGAACGCGTGCTCGAGCCGGCCCGTGATCTCGGCGGCCATGCGCGCCACCGCCTCGTTCACGCGGTCGGCCGGGCACAGCATGTCCGCCTCATCGAGCAGGCGCTGCGCCTCGACGGGATTCACGGCCGCTTGACCGCGGGCGTGAGCGCGGTGGCGGCGATGAACGCGCGGAAATCCTCCGCGAGCTCCGGGTGCTTGAGGGCGAGGTTCACCGTGGCCTGCAGGTATCCCAGCTTGGAGCCGCAATCGTAGCGCCGGCCCTCGAACTCGTAGGCGAAGATGGACTCCTCGCGCAGCAGCCTGCCGATGGCGTCGGTCAGCTGGATCTCGCGCCCCGCCCCCGGGCGCAGGTTCTCGAGGAAATGGAAGATGCGCGGGCTGAGGATGTAGCGTCCCACGACCCCGAGCGTGGACGGGGCCTCCTCGGGCTTCGGCTTCTCGACGATGGTGGTCACGCGCGAGAGCGCCGCGGACATGCGCTCGACGCTCACGATGCCGTAGGAGCCCGTGTCCTCGCGCGCGATGTTCTGCACCGCGATCACGCTGCCGCCGTTCTTCGCGTGCACCTGGATCATCTGCTTCATGACGGGCACCTGCGCGTCGATGAGGTCGTCGGCGAGGATGACGGCGAAGGGATGGTCGCCCACCAGGTGGCGCGCGCAAAGCACCGCGTGACCCAGGCCCAGGGCCTCGGCCTGGCGCACGTAGGCGCAGCTCACCCCTTGAGGGAGCAGCCCGCGCACTTCCTTCAGCAGCTTGTTCTTGCCGTGGGCCTGCAGCTCGGCCTCGAGCTCGTAGGCCTTGTCGAAATGGTCCTCGATCGCGCGCTTGCCGCGGCCGGTGATGAAGATGAGGTCCGTGATTCCCGCGGCGACCGCCTCTTCCACCGCATACTGGATGAGGGGCTTGTCGACGATAGGCAGCATCTCCTTCGGCGAGGCCTTGGTCGCCGGAAGGAAGCGGGTGCCGAGCCCCGCCACGGGAAAGACCGCCTTCGTTATTTTCTGCATTCCCTGTCTCCCTCTCCCTTGTGCGCCGTGCGCTCCCTCCGCCTGGAAAGAGGGCCGGGGTGAGGGTCACCCTTGTGCGTTGAGCATCTCGAGGAACCCTGCTTCGTCCAGCACGGCGACGCCGAGTTCCTGCGCGCGGTCCAGCTTCGAGCCGGCCTCGGCGCCGGCGACCACGTAAGCGGTCTTCTTCGACACCGACCCGGTGACCCGGCCGCCGAGCGATTCGATCCTCTCCTTGGCCTCTTCGCGCGTCATCGCGGCGAGCGTTCCCGTGAGGACCACGATTTTACCCGCGAAGGGACCGGCCGGCGGCGCTTTCGGAGGAGGACCCTCCTCCCAGCGCACGCCCGCGGCGCGCAGCTGCTCGATCACCTCGCGATTGTGGCGCTCGCGGAAGAATCCCGCGATCGACTCCGCCACCACCGGCCCCACGTCGGGCGCCTCCTGGAGTTGCTCGATGCCCGCGTCCATGAGCGCGTCGAGGGTGCCGAAGTGGCGCGCGAGGTCCCGGGCCGTGACCTCGCCCACGTTGCGGATGCCCAGCGCGTAGATGAAGCGCTCGAGCTTCGTGTGCTTGCTCTTCTCGATGGCGGCCAGCACGTTCGCGGCGGACTTCTCCGCCATCCTCTCCAGGGCCGCGAGCCCGGAGAGCCCGAGCTTGTAGAGGTCGGCCGGCGTGTGCACGAGCCCCGACTCCACCAGCTGGTCCACGAGCTTGTCGCCCAGGCCCTCGATGTCCATCGCGCGGCGCTGGGAAAAGTGCAGCAGCGCCTGCTTGCGCTGCGCCGGGCAGTAGAGCCCGCCCGTGCAGCGCGCCACGGCCTCGTCCTCGAGGCGGATCACCGCCGAGCCGCACACGGGACACCGGGCGGGCATCTCGAACCAATCGGCCTTCTCGCGCGGGCCCTTCTTCGCCACGCGCGCGACCTCCGGGATCACGTCGCCCGCGCGGCGCACCACCACCGTGTCGCGGCGCCACACGTCCTTGCGCCGCACCTCGTCCTCGTTGTGCAGCGTGGCGTTCACGATCGTGGTCCCGCCCACGAAGACGGGCTTCAACCGCGCCACCGGCGTGAGCGCCCCCGTGCGGCCCACCTGTACCTCGATGTCCGCGAGCTCGGTAGCGGCCTCCTCGGCGGGGAACTTGTGGGCGATCGCCCAGCGGGGTGCGCGCGACACGTAGCCCAGGCGCTCCTGCTCGGCGAAGCGGTTCACCTTGTACACCACGCCGTCGATATCGTAGGCGAGCTTCGGGCGCTTCTCGCCGACCGCGCGATGGAACTCGAGCAGGCCCCGGGCGCCTTCCACGATCCGCCGCTCCCCGGCCACCGGAAAGCCCAGGGCGGCGAGCTGGTCGAGTAGCCGCCCGTGGGTCGGCGGGACGTCGAATCCCTCGTGGGCGCCGAGGCCGTAGGCGAAGAACGAGAGCTTGCGCCGGGCCGTGAGGCGCGGGTCGAGCTGGCGCAGCCCGCCGGCGGCGGCGTTGCGCGGATTCACGAACGTGCGCTCACCCGCTTCCAGGGCGCGCCGGTTGATGGCTTCGAAGTCGCGCCGCAGCATCATCACCTCGCCGCGCACCTCGAGGAGCTTCGGCGCGCGGCGCGACTGCAGCTTCAACGGGATCGAGCGCACGGTGCGCAGGTTCGGCGTCACGTCCTCGCCCGAGTTGCCGTCGCCGCGGGTGGAGCCCTGCACGAAGAGCCCCTGCTCGTAGACGAGGCTCACCGCGAGCCCGTCGAACTTGAGCTCGCACGCGTACTCGACCGTCGCCGCGCCCAGGCCCTCGCGGCAGCGCCGGTCGAACGCCGCCACGTCTTCGTCGGTGAAGCCGTTGGCGAGCGAGAGCATCGGGACGCGATGGCTCACCTCCGCGAAGCCCTCGCTCGGCGCCGATCCCACGCGCTGCGTGGGCGAGTCGGGCGTGGCGAGCGCGGGATGCTCGGCCTCCAGCTTCACCAGCTCCTGGAACAGGCGGTCGTATTCCTCGTCCGGGATCTCGGGGTCGGCGTCGTTGTAGTACAGCCGGTTGTGCCGCTCGATCGCCCGGCGCAGCTTCCCGGCCCTGGCGGCCGCGTCCCGCGCCGCGGCCACGGTCAGGAGAACAGCCGGTGCGCGAGCGCGCTTCCGGCCGGGATGCCGTGCGCCTCCATGTCGTGGACGACCTGCTCCACCGAGCGGCGGATCGAGGCGATGCCCTGCTCCGTGAGCGCCCTGCGGTTGTCGTCGACGAGCTGGCCGCCGAGGGAACGGGCGAAGTCCTCGGCGAGCAGGGCCATCTCGTCGAACGCCTCGGGCGCCTGGGCGGCGTGGGGCACGTCGAGCGCGAAGGTGATCCCGGTGAGGTAGGCCGCGGGCTTGGCGCCCTTCTCGTCGAAGCGCCGGATCACGTATTCCGGCGCGCCGTCGGCGCCGTAGCGGGCGAGCTCCCCGGAAGCGGATTCCGCCAGCCCGCGCTCGAGCGCGAGCTGCTTCACGCGCGGCAGCGCGAAGGTGGCGCCGAACTGTCCCACCACGTTCACGGCCACCTCGATGTCGACCGCGGCCGCGAACTGGTCGAGCTCGCGCGCCCGGGCGGCCGCGGCCGACGGCGCCTCCCGCTGGGAGACCGCATTCACGCCGGCGGCGAACTCGGCGATGGCGGCGTTGAAGGCTTCGACTTCCTCCTCGGTGCGCGCTCCCTCGCGATCGGCGAGCTGCATTCCTGCGCGCAGCTCCCTCCAGCTTCCGCGCGTGCTTTCGGCCACCGGCTGCCATTGCTCGTCGACGATGCCCTCGATGCGCACCGGCACGCCCCGGAATCGCAGCACCCGCTCGAACTCCTCCACCTGCTCGGCCATCACCGGCTCGTCGGCGAGGATCACCGCCACGGTGTCGATGCGGGTGGAGATGCCGGCGTCGGGTCCCGCGCCCGCCTGCAGCTCGTCGGCGGCGGATCGCGGCCGCGTGAGGGGCCCCGCGAGCTCCGCCTCGCCCGCCTCGCCCGCCTCGCGCGCTTCGCGGCCCGCGCCTTCGTTCGCCTCGGGAAGCGCGCCCATCGTGGGCTCGCGGCGGGCGGGCTCCTCGCCGAAGAGCGCGTCGGGCGGCTGCTCGCCGAAGGCCCTTTCCGCCCGCGTGCGCGCCCGGCGCTCCACGACGGCGTTGTAGATCACCACCAGCACGATGGCCACGATGCCGGCGACGATGAGCGCGAGCTGGAGGTTGCTCATGCAGCCTGCTTGCGGGCGAGCTCCATGGCGGCGTCGATGTCCACCTCGACGATGCGCGAGACGCCGGGCTCCGGCATCGTCACGCCCACGAGCTGGCTGGCGAGCTCCATGGTGATCTTGTTGTGGGTGATGAAGAGGAACTGGGTCTGCGCCGACATCTGGCGCACGAGCTCGCAGAAGCGCTCCGTGTTGGGGTCATCCAGGGGCGCATCGACCTCGTCGAGCAGGCAGAAGGGCGCCGGGTTCAGCTTGAAGAGCGAGAAGACCAGCGCGATCGCCGTGAGCGCCTTTTCCCCGCCCGAGAGGAGCTGGATCGACTGGTTCTCCTTGCCCGGCGGCTGCGCGAGCACCTGCAGCCCCGCGTCGAGGATCTCCTCGCCCGTGAGCCTGAGGCTCGCCTGGCCGCCGCCGAAGAGCGCCGGGAACATCTCCTGGAAGTGGCCGTTAACCGCCTCGAACGTGTCCTGCAGCAGCTCGCGCGTCTCGCGGTCGATGCGCTTGATGGCGCCCTCGAGGGTCTCGACCGCCTGCGTGAGGTCCTTGGCCTGGGCGTCGAGGAAATCCTTGCGCTCGCGCGCCGCATTGAGCTCCGAGAGGGCCGCCAGGTTCACCGGCCCCAGCGCCGCGATCTCGTCGGTGAGGCGCGTGATCTCCGCCTGCATGCCCTTGGAGCCGACGCGCCGCTCGATCTGCTCGGCCATCTCCTCGCGCGTGACGCCCGCTTCCTGCAGCTGCTGCGCGTACTGCTCGGCAT
>JAAOZZ010000339.1 GCA_012274175.1 Betaproteobacteria bacterium | reverse complement strand
GTCCTGTCGGAAGCCGCGCTGTCCTTCCTTGGCGTGGGCGTGCAGCCCCCGATCCCCTCGCGGGGACTGATGATCGCCATGGCGCTCATGAACGCGCCGCGGCTCATCATCGCCGACGAGCCCACCACGGCCCTCGACGTCACGATCCAGGCGCAGATCCTGAGGCTGCTCGCGGAGCTGCAGCGTGAGCTCGGCATGGCGATGATCCTCATCACCCACGACCTGGGCGTCGTATCCCGCACCGTGGAGAAGCTGGCGGTGATGTACGCGGGAGAGCTGGTCGAGACGGGAACCACGGGCGAGGTCCTGCGCTCCCCGCTGCATCCCTATACCCGCGGGCTTCTCGCGTGCATCCCCGAGGCGGGCAAGCGCGCAAGCGGCGAGCGCCTGGGGTCGATCCCCGGCATCGTTCCGTCCCTCGTCGGGCACCTCGCGGGCTGCGGCTTCGCCAATCGCTGCGCGCTCGTCACGGCGCAGTGCCGTTCCGAGCCGCCCGCGATGCGCACGCCCTCGGCGGGCCGCAGCTACCGATGCATCCTCGACGCCGACACGCTCCAGGGCGCGGCCGGGCTCTATCGGTCCGCGGACGTTGCCCATGGGCAACGCCTTCCCGCGCCGGCCGCGCGAGAAGCCGACGCTCCCGTGCTCGCGACGGAATCGGCGAGCTGCACTTTCACCGTGCGCCGCTCGCTCTTCGGCGGCGTGCGCGAGCTGAGGGCCGTGGACGACGTGACCCTCGACCTGCGCCGCGGGGAGGTCGTGGCGCTGGTGGGCGAATCGGGCTGCGGAAAGTCGACGCTCGCGCGGATGCTGCTGGGACTGCAGCCCGCGACCGGCGGGCGCGTGCTGTTCGAGGGCCGGCCCCTCGAGCTCACCTCGCGCAAGGCGCGCGCGACGCGCATCCAGCCCGTGTTCCAGGATCCCTACTCCTCGCTCAACCCGCGCCGCTCCATCGGGCAGATCATCGCCCGTCCGCTCGACGTCCACCACGTTGGCGAAGCGGCCGACCGGCGCCGGCGGGTCGAGGAGATGATGGAGCTCGTGGGCCTGCCGCGCCGGCTCTTCCACAGCTATCCGGGGCAGGTCTCCGGCGGCCAGCGCCAGCGCGTGGCGATCGCGCGCGCGATCATCATGAAGCCCGAGATCCTCGTCTGCGACGAGCCCACCTCGGCGCTCGACGTGTCGGTGCAGTCCCAGATCCTGAACCTGCTGCAGGACCTGCGCCGCGAGCTGGGCCTCACCTATCTCGTCATCACCCACGACCTGGGCGTGGTGGAGCACCTCGCGACCCGCGTCGCGGTGATGTATTTCGGGCAGATCGTGGAGATCGGCGCGAAGGAGCGGATATTCCGCGCTCCGCGCCACCCCTACACGCGCATCCTGCTCGACTCGGTCCTCACCATGCGCCCCGGAACGGGAGTGCCCGACACCGCGATGGGAAGCGCTTCTCCCAATCCCCTCGAGATACCCACGGGATGCCGCTTCCATCCGCGCTGCCCGCAGGCGATCGCGCGCTGCGCGAGCGAGCGGCCCGAGCTGCGCGCCATCGACGTGCGCTGCCTCCTGGTGGACGCCGCATGAACGCGCTGCCGGTGCTTCGCGTCGCGGCACTTCCCGGCGGTGCGGTGAGCTACCGCGAGGCGGGCCGCGGCTCGACCGTGCTCCTGCTCCACGGCCTCAACGGCAGCTCGAAGAGCTGGGGCCCGCAGTTCACCCTCCTCGGCCGCCGCCATCGCGTGATCGCCTGGGATGCCCCGGGATACGGAAAGTCCGCGACGATCGATGCCTCCATCGACGCCTATGCGGACGCCGCCGCGGGCCTGATGGATGCGCTGGCGGCTGAACCGGGCACGGTCGTCGGTCACTCCATGGGAGGCGTCGTCGCCGCGCGTCTTGCCCATCGCCGTCCCGACCTGGTGCGCCGTCTCGTGCTGTCCTGCACCCACTGGGGCGTGGCGATGCCCGCGGATAGCCCGCTCGAGCCGCGCTACGTTCGGCGCATCGAAGCGCGCCGCAGCCTGCCCGCGGCGGAATACGGCCGCACGCGCGCGAGGAACATGCTGGCGCCGGGCGCCGCGCCGGAAGTCGCCACGGCCGTCGCGGCGATCGCGGAGGAAGTGACCGTCGAAGGACTGGAAGGCGCGATACGCATGGAGCACTCGGCGGACAACCGGCCGATGCTCGCGGCCCTGTCCATCCCGGTCCTGCTCATCGACGCGGACCGCGATCCGGTGTTGCCTCCCGAGCGCGCGGACGCCCTCGCCGCGTTCCTGCCCGCGGCCCGGCGCGTGACGCTCGCCGGCTCGGGGCACGCCCCTTACCTCGAGGATGTCGCGGGATTCAATCGCGCCGTCGAGGAGTTCCTGGAGCCATGATGGCCAACGCGACACGATGAACGGCCCCGAAGCGCCGAACGTGCGCCGCGCAGCGCTCGAGCCCACCGTCGAGGCGGTGCGCGGTCTTTTCTCGCGGCGCAGCCTCTGGCAGGCGTGGCTGGAAGTCGAATCGGCGCTCGCCCGCGCCCAGGCCTCCCTGGGCATGATCCCCGCCGCCGCGGCGCAGGAGATCGCGCGCAAGGCCACACTCGCGGCGATCGACGAGGAGGCGCTCGCGCGGGACATCGCGCGCACCCGGGCGCCGATCGTCTCCCTCGTGCGCGCCCTGGCGGGAGCGTGCGCGGACGACGCCGGCGGCTACGTGCACTGGGGTGCCACCACGCAGAACGTGACGCAGAGCGGCCGCATCCTCCAGCTGCGCACCGCCCACGAAGCGCTGATGCAGCGCCTGGGCGGGATATTCGAGCGGCTGGCCGCCCTGGCCGACGAGAGTGCGGACATGCTCGTGGCCGGGCGCACCAACCGCCGCCACGCGCTGCCCATCACGTTCGGCTTCAAGGTGGCCGCGTGGATCGAGGAGTTCCTGCGCCACGAGGAGCGGCTCGCGGGCGTCGAGCACCGCGCCTTCGCGCTGCTCTGGGGAGGCGCGATCGGCGCGATGCATTCCTTCGGCGCCGCGGGCCCCGAGCTCAACCGCGAGCTCGCCCGCCTGCTGGGCCTCGAGGCGGCCACGGTGCCCTCGCGTGCGGCCACCGACCACATCGCCGAATACGTGCTGCTCCTCGCATTGTTCGGCTCGACCTGCTCCAAGATCGCTGCCGAGCTCTACACCCTGATGTCCGACGAGATCGCGGAAGTGCGCGAGGACCTGGGCGACGAGGTGGTGGGATCGAGCACCATGCCGCAGAAGGTGAACTCGAAGGTCGCGGTCGCCGTGATCGCGCTGGGCGCCCGGCTGCGTGCCCAGGCGACCCTCGCCCTCGAGGCCACCCAGGCGAGCCACGAGGGCGACGCCGCCCACAACCTCATGGTCTCGGCGCTGATCGAGGAGGCCGTGCCCCTCGGCTTCGAGATCGCCGCGCGGATGGAGGAGCTGCTGTCCTGCCTGCGCCTCGAGCCCGGGCACATGCTGCGCAACCTCGCGCTCTCGGGCGAGCTGATCGCGGCCGAGAACGCGATGATGCTCCTCGCCCCGTCGATGGGGCGCGCCGCCGCGCCCCACGTTGTCCACGACGGGGCGCGGGCATCGGCCACGACGGGCGAGTCGCTCGCGGACATCCTGCTTCGGGATCCGGCGGTGCGCGCATGCGTGGCACCCGAGGTGCTGCGCCGGGCGCTCGATCCGCGCCATTACACGGGCCTGAGCGAACCCCTCGCCCGCCAGTGCGCGCAGCTCGCCCGGGATGCGGCGGGGCGCTGCCGAAGGCCCGCGGTCCGTCCCGGGAAATAGCGAGGCGCGCTACAGCACCGTCCGGGCGAGCCACCACCCGATCGCCGCCATGAAGGCGGATGCGGGGATGGTGAAGATCCACGCCCACACGATATTGCCGGCGACACCCCAGCGCACCGCGGAGAGCTTGCGCGTGGAGCCCACGCCGACGATCGCGCCGGTGATGGTGTGGGTGGTGGAAACGGGAATGCCGAGGGAGGTGGCCAGGAAGAGCGTGATCGCGCCTCCGGTCTCGGCGCAGAAGCCGCCCACGGGCTTGAGTTTCGTGATGCGCTGGCCCATGGTCTTCACGATGCGCCAGCCGCCCAGGAACGTCCCCAGCGCCATCGTCACGTAGCAGGCCACGATGACCCACACGGGCACCTGCTCCTGCGCCCCGGGGACCTTGGCGGCGATCAGCAGGATCCAGATGATGCCGATGGTCTTCTGCGCGTCGTTGCCGCCGTGGCCCAGGCTGTAGAGCGAGGCCGACACGAGCTGGAGCCTCCTGAACCAGCGGTCGATGCGCGCCGGGCTCGACCTGCGGAAGATCCACGAGACCGCCACCAGCAGCAGCCCGCCCAGCACGAAGCCCATGACCGGCGAGAGGAAGATGAAGAGCACCGTCATGCCGATGCCGGAGGCCACGAGGGAGCCGAAGCCCACCTTCGCCACCGCCGCGCCGATGAGCCCGCCGATCAGCGCGTGGGACGAGGAGGACGGCAGTCCCGCCCACCAGGTGATGACGTTCCAGGCGCTCGCTCCCGCCAGCGCCCCGAACACCACGTATTGGTCGACGATCGCGGGATCCACGATCCCCTTGCCCACGGTGGTCGCCACCTTGAGATGGAAGACGAAGAGCGCGACGAAGTTGAAAGTGGCCGCCATGATCACGGCCTGGTAGGGTTTCAGGACGCCCGTGGAGACCACGGTCGCGATGGAATTCGCCGCGTCGTGCAGGCCGTTCAGGAAATCGAAGGCCAGGGCGAGCGCCACGAGGAACACGAGCGTGCCGAGGCTGATCTCCAGTCCGCTCATGATGGCGAGGGCCGCGCGGCCTCAGGAGTTCTCGAGGGAGATGCCTTCGGCCAGGTTCGCCACGTCGAGGCAGCGGTCGGTGATCGCCTCGAGCAGCTCGTAGATCTCCTTCATCTTGATGATCTCGCGCACGTCCTGCTCCTCGCGGAAGAGCTTGGACATCGCCGCGCGCATGACGCGGTCGGCATCGCTTTCCAGCCGGTCGATCTCCTCGCAGGTCTTGAGGATCGCCTCGAAGTGGCCTTGCTGCGTTCCGACCAGCTCCACCACGTCCTTCACCCGCTCGCAGCAGCGCACTGCGATGTCGCCGAGCCGAGCGGTCTCCGGCGTGATGGCGCGGATGTCGTAGAGCGTGAGGGTCTCGGTCGTGTCCTGGATCAGGTCGCAGATGTCGTCCATCGCGTTCACAAGCTGGTGAATGTGGTCGCGGTCCAGCGGCGTGATGAACGTCTTGTGCAGCAGCCGGATCGCCTCGGCGGTGATGCGATCCGCGGCATGCTCCGCGTCGTCGATCGCGCGCGCGTGGCGCTCGCGATCCTCGTAGTCCTGCATGAGGGCCGAGAACTCGTGGGCGGCGCGCACGATCTGGCCTGCGTGGGCGTTGAACAGGTCGAAGAAGCGACCTTCCTTGGGCAGCAGGCGGCCGAACATGGAATTCTCCGGCGACGGATGTCGCGGCTGGCGCGAGTGTACCAAACCGGGCGTCGCGGCGGCCGGGGCCGCGCGCGATATAATCCGCCCTCCTTCCGCCCCCCGATGCGCTCCGCCCTTCCTGGTCCGCGAGCGGCGCAACACGACGATGGCAACGCTGCTGAGGTCCCTCCTGGCCGCCCGCTGGCGCACCGGGCTGTGGCGCAATCCCGATTTTCTCAAGCTGTGGGGCTCGCTCACCGTGACCCACTTCGGCGGCCAGGTCACGTTCCTCGCGCTCCCGCTCACGGCCGCGCTGATGCTCGACGCTTCCCCGTTCGAGGTGGGCGTGCTCACCGCCATGGGCGCCGCACCCTTCCCGATCTTCGGCCTCTTCGCCGGCGTGCTCGTGGACCGGGCGCGGAAGCTGCCGGTGATCGTCGCCACCGACGTGGGACGGGGAATCGCGCTCCTCGCGATCCCGCTCTGCGCGTGGTTCGGGGTGCTCACGATGCCGGTGCTCTACGTGGTGAATTTCTACGTGGGCTTCGCGAGCGTGATCGGCTGGCCCGCCTACCAGGTGTTCATGACCGAGCGCGTCGGGCGCGAGAACCTGGTCGAGGCGAACGCCAAGATCGGCGTGGCCGACTCCGCCGCCCAGCTCGTGGGCCCGGGCGTGGCCGGCGCCCTAATCCAGTGGCTCACCGCACCCTTCGCCATCCTCGTGGATGCCTCCTCGTTCTTCCTTTCGGCGTGGATGGTTCGAGGCATCCCGCCGCGCGCCTCCGACGAGCCCAGGGCCCGCCCCCGTTCCGTGGGACGGGAAATCCGCGAAGGCCTGGGCGTGGTGTGGCACAACCGCACGCTGCGCGCGCTGGTGTGGTCCATCGGGCTGTGGCAGGTGTTCCGCCACGCGTTCGTCGCGATCGTCGTGCTCTTCGGGGCGCGCGAGCTGGGATTTTCCGCGGGCCAGGTGGGCATGCTCTTCATGACCGCGGGCCTGGGCTCGCTCATGGCTGCCAACGTCACCGAGCGCCTCAACGCCCGCTTCGGCATGGGACCCACGATGCTGGGCGGCATGGCGGGCACCGGCGTGGCCTGGCTCGTGATCGCCGCGTCCTGGGGGCCCCATTGGCTGGCGGGGATCTGCTTCGGCACGGGTCTCTTCCTGCTCGACCTGGCCGCGATGATCTTCTTCATCAATTACCTGTCCCTGCGCCAGGCGGTGACGCCCGACGCGCTCCTCGGGCGCGTGACCGCGACGATGATCTGCCTCACGGTGTCCGTGGCGCCGCTGGGCGGCCTCGCGGGCGGCTGGGTCGCCGAGCACCTCGGCCTGCGCGGAGCGATGACGCTCGTCGGCGCGGGCGCGCTGCTGCTCGCCCCCTTCGTGACCTGGCTCTCGCCCCTCGCGAACATGCGCGAGCTTCCCGGCCCCCACGAGCCCGCCCTCACGGAAAGCCTCGCCGAAGAAACGACCGCCTGAACGAAAAAGGGGTCAGGTTACTTTTCCGTTACTGGAAAAGTAACCTGACCCCTTTTTCTGTGCGCGTTACTTGAGGAGGTGCTCGATGGCCGTGCGTTCTTCCTCGAGCTCCTTGCGGGTGGCGGCGATCTTCGTCTTGGCGAAGTCGTTGTGCCCGAGCCCCTTGACGATCTCGAAGCGCCCGCCGGAGCACTTCACCGGGTAGCCGAACAGGAGGCCCTCGGAGATGCCGTAGCTGCCGTCGGAGGGAATGCCCATGGAGACCCAGTCGTCGGCGGGCGCTTCGAGATCGTCAAGGGG
>JAAOZZ010000338.1 GCA_012274175.1 Betaproteobacteria bacterium | reverse complement strand
TCGCGTGGTACATGCTCGTGGGGCGCTGGTACGAGTCCACCGACGACGCGTACGTGGGCGGCAATGTGGTGCAGGTGACGCCGCAGGTGGCGGGCACGGTGGTGATGGTGGGGGCCGACGACACCGAGCGCGTGCAAGCGGGCCAGGAGCTGGTGCGCCTGGATGCGTCCGACGCGCGCATCGCGCTCGCCCAGGCCGAGGCGAACCTCGCGCGCACCGTGCGCCAGGTACGCACCCTCTTCGCGAGCTCGGGACAGTCGGACGCCGCGGTCGCGCAGCGCCAGAGCGACCTCGAGCGGGCGCGCGCCGACCTTGCCCGGCGCGAGCAGCTCGCCTCCATCGGCGGCGTATCGGCCGAGGAGATCCAGCACGCGCGCGAGGCGGTGGTCGCCTCCGATGCGGCGCTCCTCGCGGCAAGGGAGCAGCTCGCGTCGTCGCGCGCGCTCGTGGACCGGACCACCGTCGAAGACCACCCGGACGTGCTGGCTGCCGCCGCCAAGGTGCACCAGGCCTACCTCGACGAGGCGCGCACCCGGATCCTCGCGCCGCTCTCGGGCGTGGTCGCGCGGCGCAGCGTGCAGGTGGGCCAGCGCGTGGCTGCGGGCACGCCGCTCATGGCGGTCGTTCCGCTCGAGGACGTGTGGGTCGAAGCCAATTTCAAGGAAGTGCAGCTTCGCGACCTGCGGGAAGGACAGGCTGCCAAGGTCGAGGCCGACCTCTACGGCGGTCACCTGGAATACCACGGGCGCATCGTGGGTTTCGGCGCGGGAACGGGTGCCGCTTTCGCGCTGCTTCCGGCGCAAAACGCCACGGGAAACTGGATCAAGGTGGTGCAGCGCGTGCCGGTGCGCATCGCGCTCGATCCGCAGGAGGTCCGCGCGCATCCGCTGCAGGTGGGGCTGTCGATGACGGTGGAAGTCGACACCCATGGCCACCAAGGCGAGCGGCCGTCCCGGCCGGCGAAAGAGCCCGCCACGAAACAGGAAACCCGCGTCTTCGACGCGCTGAGCGCCCAAGCCGACGCGCGCGTGGCGCAGATCATCGCGCTCAGCGTCGGCAAGCCCGCGAGCCCCGCGAACGGCCATGGCCTCGGCCGCTGAAGCCCCCGGGAGCGCGGATCCTGCCGCTGCGGCGGGTCAGTACTACACGGGAGGAATGCGCCTCGTCCTCACGCTGATACTCGCCCTCGCGAACCTGATGGAGGTGCTCGACATCACGATCGCGAACGTGTCGATTCCGTCCATCACCGGCGAGCTGGGCGCCGCACCCAGCCAGGGCGCATGGATCATCACCTCCTACGCGGTGGCCAACGCGATCACGGTGCCGATCACGGGCTGGCTCGCGGAACGCATCGGGCAAGTGCGGCTCTTCGTCACGGCGATCGTGCTCTTCACGATCTCCTCGTTTCTCTGCGCGATGGCGACAAGCCTTCCGATGCTGATCACGTTCCGCGTGATCCAGGGCGCGGTGGCGGGCTTCATGATCCCGCTCTCCCAGTCACTCATGATGATGAACTACCCGCCCAACAAGCGCTCGATGGCGCTCGCGATCTGGGCGATGACGGTGACCGTCGGCCCCATCATCGGCCCGATCCTCGGCGGCTGGATCACGAGCAACTACCACTGGTCGTGGATCTTCCTCATCAACATTCCCGTGGGCATCTTCGCGGCGTTCGGCACGTGGCAGCTGCTGTCCGACCACGAGACACCCACGCACCGGGTGCCGGTCGATTTCGCGGGGATCGCGCTCCTCGTGGTGTGGGTGGGCTCGCTGCAGATCCTGTTCGACAAGGGCAACGAGCTCGACTGGTTCGGCTCGCCGTTCATCGTCGGCCTCGCGGCCACGGCGGTGGTCGGGTTCACCTTCTTCGTGATCTGGGAGCTCAACAACGACCACCCGATCGTGGACTTGACGCTGCTCGCCAACCGCAACTTCACGCTCGGGGTGCTCACGCTCTCCCTCGGGTTCGCGCTCTTCTTCGGGATGACGCTGCTGCTGCCGCTGTGGCTGCAGACGCAGATGGGATACACCTCGCAATGGGCCGGCTTCGTGCTCGCCCCGGCGGGCGTCTTCGCGGTGCTGCTCTCGCCCGTGGTGGGCAAGACGCTGCCCAGGGTGGGGCCGCGCCTGTATGCGAGCATCGGCATCGCGACCCTGGGAGCGCTCGCCTTCATGCGCGCGCGCTTCACCACCGACAGCGACTACTGGACGATCGCGACTCCGCAGATCCTGCAAGGCATCGGCATCGCGTTCTTCTTCGCGCCCCTCATCAGCATCTCCCTGGGCGGCATCCCCAACGCGAAGATCGCGCGCGCCGCGGGACTGCAGAACTTCATGCGCATGATGGCGGGCAGCTTCGGCGCCTCGCTCATCATCGCGGCGTGGGACCACCGCCAGGCGCTGCATCACACGCGCCTCGTGGAACACCTGGCGCTCGGCAATCCCCAGGTGACGGACTTCGCGCAGAAAGCGATGGGCGCAGGGTTCACCGCGGAGAAATCCAACGGCCTGCTCGAGGGCCTGGTCCAGAGCCAGGCCTACATGCTCGCGACCAACGACATCTTCTGGCTCTGCGGGGTGTTGTTCGCGATCCTGGTGCCGCTCATCTGGATCACGCGCCCGCCTTTCGGGCAGGCGGGGGCGGCGCACTAGGCGGGACGCAGCATCCCCTCGAGGCGCGCCTTGGCCCGCGGCCACTCGGAGCGGATGATCGAGAAGTAGACCGTGTCCCGGACGCGCCCGGCCCACGGGATCACCATGTGGCTGCGGAAAGTGCCTTCCTCCACCGCGCCGATGCGCGCGATGGCGGCGCGGGACTTCGCGTTGAGCGCGTCGGTCTTGAGCTCCACGCGGTTCGCCCCGAGCGCCTCGAAGGCGTGGGTGAGCAGCAGCAGCTTCGCCTCGGTGTTGGCGCCGGTGCGCTGGTGCGCGGGCGTGAGCCACGTCCAGCCGATCTCGAGGCGGCGGTGCGCGGGCTCGATGTTCCCGTACCGCGTGCTGCCGATCGCCTCACCGCTCGCCTGGGCCACGATCGCGAACGGCATCGAAACGCCGCGGGAGCGCTCCTCGAGCGCCGTTTCCACGTAGGCGCGCATTTCCTGCGCGTTCCTCACCGGCGACGGGATCCATTGCCACAGCTCCGGCGCGAGTCCCACCTTCGCGAGGGCCTCGGCGTGGTCGAGGCGCAACGGCTCGAGCCGGACCACGCGCCCGGGCAGGGTGACGGGCTCGACTTTCATCGGCGGACTCGCCGCGGCTTCCACCAGCGTCCCTCCTCGTGCGATTCGCGGGGATTACCCCGCGGCAGAGGGCGAATATACCGCCCGGGACGGCGCGGAGTAACCCTGCGAATCCAATGGGAATTCCCGGGATTTGCGGGTATAATCCCGGTTCAGGTGCTCGTGGCGTCTCATCCGGTTAACGCCCCCACCCATTCGCGGTTCACGTTCGAACCCCCGAATTTCCCAAGAGAAATTTCATCTGCCTGAACCGGTTTCGAAGGCGAGTCCTTCGCGGGCCGATCATCAGGAGACTGACATAAGCACGACCTTCGAAAGCCTCGGGCTGCTGCCCGAGCTGCTTCGCGCCGTCGCGGAGCAAGGCTACACGGAAACAACCCCCATCCAGGCGCAAGCCATCCCCGTCATCCTCGCGGGCCGAGATCTCCTCGGCGCGGCCCAGACCGGCACCGGCAAGACCGCCGGATTCGCGCTGCCGCTGCTGCAGCGCCTGGCGCCGCTCGCCACCAAGAGCTTCTCTCCCGCGCTGCACCCGGTGCGCTGCCTCATCCTCACGCCCACGCGCGAGCTCGCGATCCAGGTGCACGAGAGCGTCCAGACCTACGGCAAGCACGTCCCGCTGCGCGCCTTCTGCGTCTATGGCGGCGTCAACATCAACCCGCAGATCGAGGCCCTCAAGAAGGGCGTGGAGATCCTCGTGGCCACGCCGGGCCGGCTCCTCGACCTGGTGGGCCAGAAGGCGGTGAACCTGGGCAAGGTGCAGATCCTCGTCCTGGACGAGGCCGACCGCATGCTCGACATGGGCTTCATCCCCGACATCAAGCGCATCATCGCGCTGCTGCCCAAGGCGCCCATGCGCCAGACGCTGCTCTTCTCGGCCACGTTCTCCGACGAGATCCGCCGGCTTTCCGCGCAGTTCCTCAACGACCCCGCCACGGTCGAGGTGGCGCGGCGCAACACGCCCGCGGAGCTGGTCACGCAGTACGTGTACAACGTCGAAACCGCGCGCAAGCGCGAGCTGCTCTCGCACCTCGTGCGCAAGCACGACTGGGCGCAGGTGCTCGTGTTCTGCAAGACCAAGCACGGGGCCAACCGCCTCGCCTCGCAGCTGCAGCGCGACCAGATCAACGCCGACGCGATCCACGGCAACAAGAGCCAGAACGCGCGCATCCGCGCCCTCGAGGACTTCAAGGAGGGCAAGGTGAAGGTGCTCGTCGCCACCGACATCGCCGCACGCGGCCTCGACATCGAGGAATTGCCCCACGTGGTGAACTTCGACCTGCCCCACGTTCCCGAGGATTACGTGCATCGCATCGGCCGCACCGGCCGCGCGGGCGCCACGGGCGAGGCGCTCTCCCTGGTCGGAAACGAGGATCGTCCGCTGCTCGCCGCGATCGAGCGGCTCATCAACCGCAAGATCGAGGTGCGCCAGGCCGAAGGCTTCGACGCCGGACGGCGGGCCGAATACCCCGATGAGGCTCCCCGGAGCCAGCCGCGCGGCACGCGCGGGGCCAAGGGCCGCGGTGAGGGACAGCAGCCTCGCCGTGAAGGCAAGGGGCGCACCGAGACCCCGAAGGGCCAGGGCCGCCAGGAAGACCGGGGCGGCGCGCGCACGGAGCCCCGTCCCCCACCGCGGGGACGCGGGGAACGACAGCGCGAGGAGCGTGGGCCGCGCATCGCGACCTCGCCCGTCCCGCGCACGTCGGGCAATTCCGGCGGCATGGATTTCAACAAGCCTTACGAACCTTCGAAGACGGCCGCGCCCGTGGAGCAAACGGAGCCGTCTCCGGCTCGCAAGAAGGCTCCCACGACAGTGCCCGCGCTCTTCCGTCGCAAGGCCGCCGCGTAGCGCCAGGCCCCGGCTTTACGGCGGACGCCGCCGGCCCCGCTGGAGTAAAATTCCGGCATAACCTTCCCGAGACCCGCGCCCAGAGTGCGGGTTTCTTTCTTCCGATGCGCGACGCCGCTCCCCAAGCCATCAGCCTCGAGGACTACACCCCTCCGGCATTCCTCATCGCCGCCGTGGACCTCGAGGTCGACATCCGGCCCTCCCTGGTGACCGTGCGTTCAACCCTGAAGGTGGCGCGCAATCCGGCGCATCGGGGCGCCGACAGCCCGCTCGTGCTGGACGGCGCGGACCTCGAGCTGTTGTCGGTGAGCGTCGATGCGCGCCGCCTCGATTCCGCGCAGTACCAGGCGGATGCCTCGCACCTCACGATCCCGGCGGTGCCCGACGCTTTCACCCTCGAGACCGTGGTGCGCTTCGACCCCTGGAAGAACACGAGGCTCGAGGGGCTGTACGCCACCGCGAGCGGCCTCGTGACGCAATGCGAGGCGGAAGGATTCCGGCACATCACGTATTTCGCCGATCGCCCGGACGTCATGGCCCGCTACGCGGTCACGCTGTGCGCGGATCGGGAGCGCTTCCCCCGGTTGCTCGCCAACGGCAACCTCGTGGCCCAGGGGCCCGCGGAACCCGCGGGATGGTTCGCGCGCGCCGTGCAGGCGATGCCGCCCGGCGGCCCGGAACGGCACTGGGCGAAATGGGAAGACCCGTTTCCCAAGCCGTGCTACCTCTTCGCCTTGGTGGCCGCGGACCTGGAGCTCCTCGAAGACGGATTCACCACGCGCTCGGGACGCAAGGCGCTGCTCCAGGTCTACGTGGAGCCGGGCAAGCTCGACCAGGCGGGCTTTGCGATGCAGGCGATCAAGAACTGCATGCGCTGGGACGAGGAAGTGTTCGGACTCGAGCTCGACCTCGAGCGCTTCATGATCGTGGCGGTATCGGACTTCAACGCCGGCGCCATGGAGAACAAGGGCCTCAACATCTTCAACTCGAAGTACATCCTCGCGCGCTCCGATACCGCGACCGACTCCGACTATTTCGCCGTGGACAAGGTGGTGGCCCACGAGTACTTCCACAACTGGACCGGCAACCGCGTCACCTGCCGCGACTGGTTCCAGCTCTCCCTCAAGGAGGGCCTCACCGTCTATCGCGACCAGGAATACAGCGCCACGGAGTATTCGCGCCCGGTGGTCCGCATCCAGGAGGTGCGCGACCTGCGCAACCGCCAGTTCCCCGAGGACGCGGGCCCCATGGCCCACCCCGTGCGGCCCGAGTCCTACGTGGAGGTGAACAACTTCTACACCGCGACCGTGTACGACAAGGGGGCCGAAGTCGTGCGCATGTACGCGACGATCCTGGGCAAGGACGGATTCCGCCGAGGCATGGACCTCTATTTCCAGCGCCACGACGGCCAGGCGGTGACGTGCGACGATTTCCGCGCGGCGATGGCCGACGCCAACGGCGTCGAGCTGGGACAGTTCGAGCGCTGGTACTCCCAGGCGGGAACGCCCGTGGTTGAATGCCGCGGCGAGTTCGACGCCTCGGAGGGAACGTACGCTCTGCACGTGCGCCAATGGTGCGCGCCTACGCCGGGGCAATCGGGCAAGCGCCCCTTCGTGATCCCGATGGCCGTGGGACTGGTGGATGGGCGGGGACACGACATGCCGCTCAACGTGGAAGGCGGCACCGTGAGCGGGGCACGGGGCGCGGGCACAACGAGCGCGGTCCTGCTCCTCACCGAGGAAGAGCACCGGTTCGTGTTCACCGGCGTGTCCGAGCCGCCGGTGCCCTCGCTGCTGCGAGGCTTCTCGGCACCGGTGCAGGTCCGGTTCGACTATACGGATGCGCAATTGATCCACCTGATGGCATTCGATTCCGATGCGTTCAACCGGTGGGAGGCCGGACAGGCGCTCGCCATCCGCATCCTGCTGGCCGGCATCGAGCGCATGCGCGCGGGCGGGGAGATGGACATTCCCGCGGCCTACGCCGAGGCGATCGGCCGCACGCTCTCCGACGGATCGAAGGACCCGGCGTTCGCCGCCGAATGCCTGCAGCTGCCCTCGGAGGGGTATCTCGCCGAATGCATGGACGTGGCCGACCCCGACGCGATCCACGGCGCGCGCATGCGGCTCGCGCGCGAGATCGCCTCGCGCTACCGCACGCGGTTCGAGGGCGCGTTCCGGCACTTTTCCGCGTCCGGACCCTATTCCCCCGACGCCGCCGCTTCGGGGCGGCGCGCGTTGCGCAACACGGCGCTCGCGTACGTGAACACCATCGACGACGCCACCTCGCGCGCGCTCGCCTTCCTCGAGTTTCGCCGCGCCGAGAACATGACCGACGCGATGGCCGCGCTCACGTGCCTCGCGAACTGCGCCGGCGCGGAGCGCGAGCGCGCGCTTGCCATGTTCCACGACAAGTGGAAGGACGAGGCGCTCGTGATGGACAAGTGGTTCCGCGTGCAGGCGACCTCCTGGATGCCCGGTACCCTGGAGCGCGTGAAGGCGCTCGCCGCCCATCCTTCCTTCGACATCAGGAATCCCAACCGCGCGCGCGCCCTGCTACACGCCTTCGCGGCGGAGAATCCGCTGCATTTCCATGCCGCGGACGGAAGCGGCTACCGGTGGATCGCCGAGCAGGTGGTGGCGCTGGACCGGCTGAATCCGCAGGTCGCATCGCGCCTCGCGCGCGCCTTCGATCGCTGGAAGAAATACGACGCCGGGCGCCAGGCGCACGCGCGCCTAGCGCTCGAATCCATCCGTTCGGCCGAAGGGCTGTCGGGCAACGTCGCCGAGGTCGTGGGGCGCGCGCTCGACTAGCGCCCCATTGCGCCCGCCCACGAAGCGCTCGAGGCAGCGCGCGGCGTGAGCCCGCGGAAACGAAAACGGCCGCCCAAGGCGGCCGTCTCGCGGGAAGCGGGAAAGCTCAGTTCTTCTTGATCGCCTCGAGCATCTTGAAGATGCCCTTGGGCGCGCCGAGGAACAGGCGCTTGAACGCCTTGGGCAAGCAGCGGCGTTCGAGGGTGTTGCGGCGGACTCGTTTGCGTTCGGCCATGGGATTCTCCAATGCGAACCGGTGATTATACTGGAGCGCCGCTCATTCGAGAATCTTGGCCTTGCCGTCCACGATCTGCGCCGGCACCTGCCGCCCGTCGGGGAGCACGACGTGGCCCTGGGCATGCTCGAGGCCCTTCTCGAAGGTCCCCTCGAAACGCCCGCCGTCGAGGAGCCAGAGCACGCCCTTGCCGTCGGGACGGCCGTCCCGGACCTCGCCCTGGTAGCGAAGGCCCGACTGGTACCGGAACGTGCCCTGCCCCGTGATCATGCCTGCCACGATCTCGCCTTCGTACAGGTCCCCGTTGGCGAACCGGTACTTCCCGAGGCCGCTCGCCTTGCCATCCACGAAGTCCGCCTCGATGCTGTCGCCGTTGGTCCAGTAGTAGCGCCCGTGGCCCTGGATGCGGCCCTGGTCCATTTCGCCCTCGTAGCGGTCGCCTGCCTTGAAGCGGTAGGTGCCGGCGCCCTGCGCGACGCCGTCGGCGAACAAGCCGTCGAAGGAATCGCCGTTCTTCGTGGTGTAACGGCCGCGCCCGGCGATGGTTCCCGACTTCACCTGCCCCTCGTAGGAGTCGCCGTTGGCGAACTGGTAGCGCCCGGCGCCGTCGGGCCGATCGTCCTGGAACTGGCCCTCGTAGCGATCGCCGTTCTTCCACACGCACAGGCCTCGACCCTGCTTCAGCCCGTACTGGAAGTCGCCCTGGTACGTGAGGGACTTCGTGACGAGCTCGCCGCGCCCGTGGGGCAGCAGGCCGCGCACCGCGCCGCGATAGATGGAGCCGTCCGCGAATATGAGCTCGCGCATGCCGGGCGCGAGCTCGGGAACCGGGGGCAGATCGGCCGCGCGCGCGCACGCGATGCAGCACGCGAGGGCCGCGAGAATGGCGCGCCCCGGGCTCACTCCAGCTTATGGCGCTTGATCTTGCGCCAGAGCGTGGACTTGTCGATGCCCAGGACGTCCGCGGTCGCGGCGCGATTGCCGTGGTGCTCGCGCAGCGTCTTCGCGATGAAATGGGCCTCCACCTCCTCGAGGCTCTGCGGCGAGGCGTGTTCCAGGTTGTGGACGCGAACCTCCTTCTCCTCCAGCAGCTCCGAAGGCACCGAATCCACGTCGAGGATCTCTCCCGGGGAAAGGATGAGCATGCGCTGGACCACGTTTTCCAGCTCGCGGCCATTGCCGGGCCAGTCGTGGCGCACCAGTGCGGTGAGCGCCCGCGTGCTGAATCCCCGCGCGGCCTTTGCGAGGCGCGTCGCGTGCTTCGCGAGGAAGTAGCTCGCCAGCACGGGAATATCGCCCCTGCGCTCGCGCAGCGGCGGCAGGTGGATCTCCAGGACCTTCAGGCGATAGTAAAGGTCCATCCGGAATTGCCCGGAGCTCACGAGCTCCGGCAACGGGCGGTTCGTGGCGGCGAGCAGGCGCACGTCGGCCCGCCGGGGTTCCGTGCTCCCCATCCGGAAGAAGGAGCCGTCCTGGAGCACGCGCAGCAGCTTCGCCTGCAGCGAGGCCGGAGCGTTATTGATCTCGTCCAGGCACAGGGTGCCCCCGTCGGCGACTTCGAACAGGCCCGGCTTCGAGCGGCCGGCTCCCGTGAACGCGCCCGCCTGGTAGCCGAAGAGCTCGCTTTCGATGAGGTTGTCGGGAATCGCCGCGCAGTTGATGGCGACGAACGCCTTGTCGCGGCGACGGCTGTTGGCGTGGATCATCCGGGAGACGATCTCCTTGCCGGTTCCCGATTCCCCCGTGACCAGCACGGCGCAGTCGTACCCGGCGAACGCCTTCACCAGCTCCCGCGCCGAGTCGATCGCCGGGCTCTTGCCGATGAGCCCGTCGTCCTCCCCATGGGTGCGATGGGACTCCCGCAGCTCGTGGTTCTCGCGGTTGAGCTGCGCGTACTGCAGCGCGCGCTCGATGGTCCGGCGCAGGTCATCGGGCTCGAAGGGCTTGCGCAGGTAGTCGTAGGCGCCGCTCTTCAGCGCCTCCACCGCGGACTCGACGGTCCCGTGCCCCGTGAGCAGGACGACTTCCGTGAGGGCGCTGCGCTGCTTGGCGTACCTCAGGACGCGCAGGCCGTCGGCGTGCGGCATGCGCAGGTCCGTGAGCACCACGGTGACGTCTTCGCGCTCGAGGATGTCGCTCGCGACCGCCGCGTTGCGGGCCGCCAGCACCGTGGCGTCCAGGGTCGCCAGCACCTCGGCGAGGAGCGTGCGCATCGCGTCGTCGTCCTCGACGATGAGGACGACGGGACGAGGCGCGGGCCCGGCCCGGCCTTCAGGCGTTGGCGCACTGGCCACGAAGGGCGGCTCCGGCGAGGGGAAGCTTGAGGATGAATCGGGCTCCGTCCCGATAGGTGGAATCGCACAGCAGCGTCCCGCCGATTCCCATCACGATCGACTGGCTGATGGCAAGCCCGAGGCCGGTGCCTTCGTTGCCTTCCTTCGTGGTGAAGAACGGATTGAAGACGCGATGGCGCAGGCCGGTGGGGATGCCCGGGCCGTTGTCGGTGACCGTCACGACGGCGCTGGCGCCTTCCGTGCGGCTCGTGACCACCACGCGCGGCTCGGGGCTCGCGCTCGCGCCCGCCTGCAGGGCATTGGTGATCACGTTGACCAGGACGATGTCGAGCTGTCCCGAGCCGCCCAGGACGTGAGGGTCATCGCGCAGCTCCATCTCGATCGGCACGTTGTATGGGTTGCGCCGGCAATCGCAGATGGTCGCGACCACGTCGCGGATGACCGTGTTGATTTCGCAGGTCTCTGGCGCGCAGCGCTCCTTGCGGGCATAGGCGAGCAGGCTGTCGATGATCCGGGCGCAGCGCTTGGCCTCGTTGTAGATCGCCTGTCCGTACTGCGCGCGCTTCGCCTCGCTCGTCCCGCCGGCGTTCAGGAGCTGGGCGTATCCCACGATGGTCCCCAGGGGCGTATTGAGCTCGTGCGCGACGCCTCCCGCCAGCTGTCCCATGGCGACGAACTTCTCCGACTGGTGCGTGACTTCCTGGAGCCGGCGGTAGTCGGTGACGTCCTGGAGCATGATGACGGCGCACGGATCCCTCGCGTCCGGCGAGTGCTTGAAGAAGGTGACGCTCAACGTGAAATGGCGCCGCGCATCGGCGTCGCCCAGCACGATCTCCCGACTGCTCACCTGCTGCTCGTACAGGAACGCCTCGCGCAGCAGCTCGCGGCCCTCGTCCGCGAGCTTGAGCAGATCGAAGAGGTTGCGCCCGCGCAGCTCGACGCCGGGCAGGCCGAAGAAGGCATCGGCGAGATCGTTGGACGTGGACACGCAGAAATCGACGTCCACCGCGAGCATCACGCAGGGCAGCCCGCGCAGGATGGCGTCGTTGCGGTTGCGCTCGCTGATGATCCAGAGCTGCGA
This sequence comes from Betaproteobacteria bacterium, assembly GCA_012274175.1. GTDB lineage: Bacteria > Pseudomonadota > Gammaproteobacteria > Burkholderiales > Usitatibacteraceae > Usitatibacter. Next base: position 247 of record JAAOZZ010000338.1, on the reverse strand, counting down.
GCGCTCCATCTCGTCGAAGAGCGAGCTCAGGCGTCGCGCGAGGAGGTTGTAATCGGCGACCACGGTGTCGGGGAGCGATGGGGCGGACGCATCCGCGGGCTCCAGGTGTCCCTCCAGCGCCCGGAGGATCGCCCGGTGCACGGCCACCACGTTCCGGTTCGCGACGCGGTATCCCAGGGAAAGGCCGGCGCCCACGGAGACTGCAATGGCAAGCGGTCCCCAAATCCCGTCGGGGAAGGGTAGGTGG